>JAPLIP010000068.1 GCA_026389065.1 Candidatus Dependentiae bacterium | reverse complement strand
CGCTCTCAGAAGAATTAGGATTTGAGACATCAGTGCAAGAATTGACAAAAACAGTTCAAAAAATCGAGCACGCTGCGCAAGAAAACATAGCAAAAAATCTTGCTGCTGAGTTAATGGAGGCTGAAAAAGGCATTGAAAAAGCTGGCAAGGTTGCTTCTGGATCAAAAGCAACGCCTTCATTGCCAGTACGGTGCAAAGTACTTTCATTTCAGGACTCATTTGATCAGCTTAAAAAGTTTGGCTATAAAATTTCTGTAAATAAGTCTGATCTGCTTAATAATATTGACTATTATCTTAAGCAAGCTTGCGCTAAAGTAAATACAAAAATTGAAGCCGCTTTGCTTGAGGAATATAAAACAATGCAACAGATTGCAGGTAATGCAGAAATGTCCGTTTGTATGGATCTTGAGCACACAGTTAATATTAAATATAAATTAATATTAGATGAATCAAAGTCTTTTTATACCGTTGATTTAAAAGGTGGGCATTTAGCTGGTACAATGACTAAGCTTGAACAAGAGGGATTAGTGGCAATTGAATCTTTCCTAGAGTTTGGCAATGGATGCGTAGAATACAAAATGAAAGATTTATGCACGGGCGGTAAGTTTACACATACAGAATTTCCATCCCATTGGAATGTTGAAAAGATAGCTCAAGAAACAAAAGTTGCATGTGAAAATGCAATGAGAAATGGATTGTTGACTCCTAAATCTGTAAAGCCTTTGTATATAACAACAAGCGATGACTTTACACTACAAATTATTACTAATACTAATCCTTTAAATCATACTTGTGCTGCAATTGAAAATACATTAAATAGACATGTTGTTACTGCTCATCCAATTTATACGGTAAAAAAATGAGATATATAATTTATTATTTTCAGGATCAATATCCATATAGAGAAAAAGTACCCACTCGTAATTTGCCCTTAGAGGGTTTATTTTACTTTTTAGATTATAAAGAAAATGAATGTTGGATTAAATTTAAAGAGGATGAAAATGATCCTCGAAGAGTTGTTATTTGGTCAGATGATAATATTAAAAGAGGTTTGATTTTTAGTGATTTTAATACGCTTGAAGAAAATTTGGTCTATATAGATCGATATCATAAATATAGTCGTAAGCGTTTTGCAGAGATGCCAGCAATAAGAATATTTCGTGACAATTATGAATATTTAGAAGAACAGTGGCAAGGAATTTATAAACGTAAGCCAAATTATGTAATTTTTCGTGAACACGATAATGGCTTTGTAGATATTCTTGAAAAAGATGAATTATCTGATGAAGATATCGCGAACATGAATCGTGAACATAAAATATATTTAAATTATATCAAGCGATGGAAAGAGTATGTCAAAGCTCATCCTGAGAAACGTACCAGGGTTTGGCGCTGCCCAGCAGATAATGAATTTGAATCAGATTTTAGATTGTATGATCCTGCCGATGAGCAAGGGGTTGATTAGGGACAACCAAAAGAAATAAATAAAAGCAATCAAATATTGCTGGCATCACAGCTTATGGATGTTGATTGGATAGCCCTAAGATTATCTCGCGATATTGCTACAGCTGCACTACCTTACGCGCAAGGCGTTGTTTATGGAATAGCTTATGGCGCTACAGATGTTTTTCATATGGCGTCCCGTCCAATTGAAACGTGTAAAGACCTTGGTAAAACAATCTGCTTTGCTCTCGAAACAGCTGCATTAAACTGCGTTGAAGACGAATCTATGGCGCCTGAAAGCTATAAATTAAAACGCGATCAAAGAAATGAGCAAGTTGCGCAGGCTTTGCATAAGCTTGGTGATCAGATGGCAAACTCTACAGGCCCTGAAAGAGTTGAGGCCTTAGCGAGATTTGGAACTAATCTTGTTCTCCCTGGAAAAGTCATACATGCTGTTGGTGAAGTTTCTGGCGTAATTCGATCACAAGCTAAAATCTTGCGTACGCTTGAAGGCGTGGCTCCTGCGCTCTCAGAAGAATTAGGATTTGAGACATCAGTGCAAGAATTGACAAAAACAGTTCAAAAAATCGAGCACGCTGCGCAAGAAAACATAGCAAAAAATCTTGCTGCTGAGTTAATGCAAGAATTGACAAAAACAGTTCAAAAAATCGAGCACGCTGCGCAAGAAAACATAGCAAAAAATCTTGCTGCTGAGTTAATGGAGACTGAAAAAGGCATTGAAAAAGCTGGCAAGGTTGCTTCTGGATCAAAAGCAACGCCACCGAGAACTTTGGCTACCAAAAAATCAAGTGCTTTGAGAGATGCTCAACGAGTAGCTGATAAGACAATAGAATTACCGGATGGAAGAATGAGGTATTATGAAAAAATAAAACCTTCCGATACTCCTGGTCCCACAAGTGGCAGATCTTTTGTAACAGAATTTGATCCAAAAACTGGTCGTGTTAGACAATGGCAAGAGTGTTATGATCACTCTGGTAATGTAAACAGAATACGTCCTACCATGGTTAATGGTAGAGCTATTGCATCACAGCATTACCCTGCAACGTATAAAGATATGCAAAATAATATAAAGGGCTCGAAATGGAATATACCAAAAAAGAATTTGGATTAGAGTTAAAAGAAAAAATTAAGAACAAAGAGGATGCAGAGCTAATTGGTCGATGGGCTCTTAATATGTATTATGAGCACATACTTGAAACAGAAGATGAATTTAAAGATTTTCTAAAGGATTTAGGTGGGATGTCAGCTGATCCGCAATTTGAAAGATCATATGAAGAATTAAATGAAATTGCTGATCGATTGATTGCTGGTGAAGATGTGAAGTTATATTAATTATAACAAGGCAATAGCCCAGACGAAAATTAAAGAAATTAACAAACCATGGCCAGATTAAAAGTCTGCCATGGTTTGTTAACAAGTG
>JAPLIP010000067.1 GCA_026389065.1 Candidatus Dependentiae bacterium | reverse complement strand
GCTTGCAGATTCTATCGATCCAAAAGTGCTCGATGGGCTTATGGTCAGACCTGATTGAGTTATTAAAAACTCTTGTGAGACTGGTGAAATTATATTTAGAAATTGTGTTTGTTGTGCTGGAGTTGTGAAAGCTGATGGCATAAAAGTTGATGCTACAAGAGGGCTGCTCGGGGCTGGAGAATTTACAGTTAGAGTTACTTCGTTGCTATAAATTGCAACTGAAGCTGGCATTGTTTTAAATGCCAAAGGAGCTGTTTGTGGGCTTACGGGAGCTGGAAAGATTTGTTTTTGGGTTACAGAACCAGAGAGTGATGTAAGGGTGTATACCACATAGTATGAACCATCTGTGGCAGATGTTGAGGGTGGAAAAATATTTACGGTTAGTGTGGCATTGTTGACGGTAAAACTTGAACTGGGGGTAACAGGAATCGAAGCTAAAACGTTGCTGGCGCTATCTAGTATGGCAATTGAAAATGCAGGGATGGCCGTTGAAACGGTTGCGTCTGAAGGGCAGAGTGAGCAATCTTGTGCTGCAGCAGCGTTTGCTGGGGTTGTAGGTTGGCCAGAAGTTGCAGCAGCTTGTGCGGTTTTATCTGCAGAAGCCTTTTGCTCTGCTGCATAATCGTTAAAGTCTCCATGAGCAAATTGCGCAAATGCCAAAACCATTAAAATAAACAGTTGTTTTTTCATATTAATTCCTATTTTTAAAATTTATAGTTTGTCGAAATCTAACAATTTTTTATCATGGCCGTAAAGAGTTTTATGCTTTCTGTGATTTTTCCGCTTGCAAAAATCTTTTATTTTGTGTTTTGATACAGATAATATTTGTAAAAAAGTTTGAGTTTAAGGATTTTTGATGAAGCGCTTTTTAATAATTTGTTTTGGTCTGTTGGTCAGCTGTTTTAGTATTTTTTCAGATATTAAGCTTGGAACCGTTTATAATCATTCTGATTTGACTTTGACTCAGGTTTCGACTGTAGCAAACAATAAAAGAAATAAAGGTTTAACAGCTCAACTAAAGATTGCAAATAAACAAAATCAAAACAGTTCAACGCCTGTTTTTAAAACTCATATTTTTAATCACAGCATTGGAACAAGTTCGTCTGGGTATGCTTCATTTCAGGCACAAGATCAACATAAAAATAAATATGATATTTTATTGTCGGTTAATCCTTCTCACTCTGTTCAATTTGGTCGTACGCGCGCAACTCCTGCTCCTGGCAGACCAGGCATTGCAAAAGAAGTTTGTGACATTTCTGATGGAAATCAGTGCGCCCAGGTAGTAATTAAAAAAAATGGCAATGTTATATTTACCAATGCACTTGCTTATGATGTGGACAATCCAGAGGAAGAGGTTGATTTAAACATGTCCCTTTTGGGAAGTAACGGAATTTATACAGCTCGATTAGATAGAGCAAATAATTAACCAGCTCAACTTCCATTAGTGTTTTAAGCAGAATCTTGTTTTTGGCTATATTTTTAGTGTACCTTTGGGTTAGTTATTTAAATTAATCCGGGGGGATATGATGAAACTTTTTAAAACAATGATCTTTTTGTCTGTTTGCTTTCTGTCCAATCGATTGATTGGTGCTGGTATTTATTTATGGGAATACCGAGAAAATGCCGACAGATCATGCTGTTTGTATTTATCTGGCGTAGATTATTGTAATCCAAACACGCCATGCACTCGACATTTTTATACAGATTTAACAGGAATAATGGATTATATCACGCGTCTTCTTGCTACTGAAAAAGGTAGCTCTTTTTCATATAGCACTCAGCTAAAACAGGCTCAGTTTTTTATTCGCCACATGTATGCGTCATCATTTCGTGATTTATCTTATCATTTTGAGCAGCAGCGTTCTGTGGAGTTTTTTCATAACATGCAAGATGCAAACAAGGGTGATAAATCAGTAAAATCTGCAACCGCTACAGCTTCTACATCTACTGCTGCAGCAGATAAAGCAAAAGGCGAAGATTTAGTTCTTAAATATTTGATTAAGTTGGGGGTGGCAAGACCGCTTAAATAATTACTTAAAAAAAGATAGAGCTGTTTATTTTAGGTTGGTCCATAAATGAAATTTTTAAGACGTTAAAATAAGGAAATAAGTATGAGTTTTGTAAATAGTCTTACGGATACACCTTTATGGGTATGGGGGATTTTAGCCTTTTTTGTAGACATCGGTTTGAAAAGTATGCACAAACATGTTGTTTACATCCCTCGGTTGTTTTTGATGCCAGTTAGTATGATTATTTTGAAATATAAAGATGCTGTCTCAACAGATACAACGGTAATGCTAACGGTTATATTTTTAGTTGTTGGAACAATTATTGGTCTGTTTTTTGCAGATAAAACATTGGTGACCTTTGATAAAAAAGCATGGACGGTTACATTGCCAGGATCCTATATAACATTTGCCTTCTTGGCACTGTTTTGTAGTATGAAATTTATTTTTGAGTATCTTGAAAAAATAGATCAAGGTGCTGCTGAAAAATATTTCCTAACTGATTCTATAATCAGCTCACTTTTTACAGGATACTTTTTAGGAAGAGCTTGTTTGTTTGCTTATAAGTTTTACAAGCAACGGTAAAAAATATGTATAATAATT
>JAPLIP010000066.1 GCA_026389065.1 Candidatus Dependentiae bacterium | reverse complement strand
TGATTTATAAAAAAACTTAATCATGAAATCAAAACAAAAAAATAGGTCCATTTTTGAATGGACAACCCATAATTGGACAAAAAACTACAAACAAAATAAAATGATTATATCCATATACAAAATAAGAAAAAAATAAAAGGACCATTGAAATGAATCATTTTGAACAACTAAAATCAGAATTTTTCTTATTTTTACAAAATCATCTACAAATCCCGACACATGTAATAAATTCATCTTTGTTTGATTTAAATATTGATGAAGAAAAGCAATCCTTTGGGGATATCAATGCAAACATTGCAATGATTTGCGCTAAAGAATTAAAAAGAAATCCACGCGAGCTTGCTCAAGAAATTATCAACAATTTCAAACATGAAGATATTAACCGCATCGAAGTAGCAGGACCAGGATTTTTAAACTTTTTTATGACCCATGGTTGGTACCAAAAATTAGCACAAGAAATTGCTCAAAAAAAAGAAACTTTCTTTGCCGATAAACCAACACATCCAAAAAAAATTAACATTGAATTTGTCAGTGCAAACCCAACTGGCCCTATGCATGTAGGCCATGGAAGAAATGGAATTTTAGGCGACGTTTTTGCAAACGTGTCTACATTTTTACACCATGATGTTACCAAAGAATTTTATATCAACGACGCGGGTGCACAGATTACAAAACTTGGTAACTCTTTTAAAATACGATGCCTGCAAAATCTTGGTGATCAAAATATTGAACTACCAGAAGATGCATACCACGGAGAGTATTTAGTAGATTTAGCAAAAACGTGCGTAGCTCAATTTGGTCAAAACTTAACACAAGAGCCAGATAGCTTTTTTCAAGACTACGCAAAAGAACACATGCTTATAAATTTACAACAAACGCTTGAAAGCTACGGAATTTTATTTAACATCTGGTTCTCTGAAAAAAGTCTTCATGATCATGGCAAAGTTCATGACGCACTTGAAAGACTCATCCGCACGGGACACACCTACGAGCAAGAAGGAGCACTCTGGTTTCGATCAACTACCTTTGGTGACGACAAAGACCGCGTGCTAAGAAAAGCTAACGCAGAATTGACATACGTTGCTGCAGACATTGCATACCTTATCGATAAAATAGATCGCGGGTTTGATGAACTTGTTATGGTTTTAGGTCATGATCATCACAGCTACAAAACAAGACTCAATGCGATTATGCAGGCTCTTGGCTATGATCCAAAAAAATTAAATGTCATTTTGTATCAGCTCGTACACGTGATGAAAGATGGTGAGCAGTTCAAAATGTCGAAACGAACTGGCAACATGGTTTCACTTGAAGAAGTGGTCCAAGAAGTTGGAAAAAACGTTGCACGATTTTTCTTTTTAAATAGAAAGGCTGATGCTGAATTACAGTTTGATATCGATTTAGCATTAAAACAAAGCAATGAAAACCCTGTTTATTACATTCAGTATGCATATGTTCGAACTCTAAGTATTCAAAAAAAAGCAGCTGATGAAAATATTATCACTGCAAAAGATTGTAATTATGATCTGTCACTTTCTGACCTGGAAAAATTAATTCTTAAAAAAATCTGCTCTTTAAAATCGCTTATTTTTAACATTGGTCAAAATCATCAAATTCATTTACTTGCATATTTTACCTTAGAACTCGCAACACTTTTTCATAGATATTACAATGCACAACGAGTTATTGATGCAAGCAACCCAGAAGTGACACAGCAAAGATTGCATATCATTGGACTCGTACAACAAACACTTAAAACTTGTTTGTTTTTAATGGGTGTTACCCCAATGGAAAAAATGTAGGGCAATCAAAAATTTACAAAAAAGAATGAGCAGGAATATTTAAATATTCCTGCTCATTCTTTTTTTAATTTAGCTTTTTAAATAAAAATTCAAAAACTAAATGGTCAGAACTTCATACGTTATAACAACGGTTAAAGTATTATCATTAGAAGCATTTCCAGCAACAGCACCTGTCGCCCAAATTACCACTGGAGCATTATCACAACCAGAAAAATTTATTCCAGTCTGCGCATCTGGACCAGCCCATGCAGCCTTACTTTGCGAAGATGTAAATGCACTATGACTCATAGCTGCGGTATAAATTTTTTGCCCAGAGCTATTTGTATAAAACAATTCTATATGGTCAGTCCCAGTCATGGTAAACGGATCATTACCGCCATAATTTAGTTTAACAAAACAATTTAAGACATTAATTACTTTTCCAGAGCCTGGAGCTGCAACTAAGGTAATTGGAGTTGTCCCAAGACCTTTTACTTCTGCATTAGTCAATGCAACAGTGGCCGTCTGAATAATCTGAGCGGTAGGCGCGGACCACACTGGAAGCGCAGTTGCTCCATTTGAAGTAAGAACGTCTCCTGCTGTACTGCTTGGAAGAATTTGCTGCAAGCTTGCTGTTGCTGTTGTTCCACCAACTAAAATAGCATAGGCGGTCAATGTAGTAAGCCCTGTTCCACCACCAGCTACGATAGCTGTTCCTGCCGTATCTATTAAAATTCCGCTTCTTGGTTCTGGAAGACCAGTAGTGCTACAGCCGTTTGTTGCATTGATAATCACCATTGATGGAATTGTAG
>JAPLIP010000065.1 GCA_026389065.1 Candidatus Dependentiae bacterium | reverse complement strand
TTTCTAAAGATTTCAGCCAAGTGAAGTGATTCAATGGACTTTATAAAAACATTATACAAAAACACGCTCCAAATAGCAAAAGTTTCTATATCAAATTAATGTATTTTTTTAATTTTAGTCTCCTGCCACTTATATCTGATTTTTTTTTGTTACTTACCTGTGTGGCTACCCAGCCAAGGGTCTAACTATAAAACGAATTTATTTCTTGATTTGTTTTATCAAGCCTACTGCCACCTATCTCTGAATTTTTTTGTTGTTACTTACGTGTGTGGCTACCCGCCACAGGGGCCAAAGCGTTCCTGGCGACGCTTTGGAATCCGCCATATAAGTGGGACACCCACTTATATATCACCCGACGCCCATAAGGTTTTGTTTCGCCTTATTTGTTACGCAGAGCTTCACACGGCTAGAAACAAAAACGACCGAAGGGCTTGTTTGGATAAAAACTCTTTTTTTCATAACTGTTTTCTGCGTTGCGCTGACTTGTGCGAAGATGGTAATCTTCGCTTGCCAAGTTAAGCATTCGACAAAATTTAATCTATTTTCATGGTTCGATACATTTACTAACCATGAGCGGTGGTATTTGCATGATCGTGGGGAGTATTTATTTTTTTAAAAAAGATAAAAGTATCGAAGGATAGATCATTTTAAAAAAAATGGTTCATATGGGCTAAGCAGGCAAAGATTACCATCTTGACTCGAATTTTGCGTCAGGGGCTTTTTAAGGGTCTCCCTTAAATGGCGATTCTTAAGTATTCCACAATACTTAAGGGCCCTGTTCCGGCCAGAGGAACAGAGAAGATTGAATTAAAAAATGAACAAGCAAGGTGGAGAAAATTTATGCCAAAAAATGAATTTATTTTATTTTAAACCCCATTGGCTGGGTAGCCACACACGTAAGTATTAAATTAGATAAACAGCTTGGTGGCAGTAGACTTGATAAATCAAAAAAACAAAGGATTTATTACTTTTCCCAAAGTAATTAAACCCTTTTCCAAAAGCCCATGCCATCTTGAGCAATTTTGCCATCCAAGCTCAGTTCAAACAACTTTGACTGGAGCAAATCAATACCAACACCAACTTTTGTTAAAAGAGCCTGGGCAGTAACAGGAGTAACGGTGTAATGCAAAATAGCCAAAGAGAGATCACTTAAATCCAAAGCATCGCCGAGGGCTAAAGACTTATCCTGATTTATCGAAGCTTTTACGATAACTTTTGATGCTTTTTTCTCTTTATTTTCATGGCTTTTTTCTTGAGAAAGTATGGTCAACTGCTTCTCGTACTGCTCTTTTCCCGGATATAACATTTCTTCTAAAATATCTTGCGTGCACGTGACCAACTTTGCGCCCTGTTTAATTAAATCATGGCATCCAACGCTTAACGGATCAAAAATAGAGCCGGGCAAGGCAAACACTTCGCGCCCCTGTTGCAACGCACACTGAGCAGTGATTAATGCCCCGCTTTTTTGTGCAGCTTGCAGCACAATGCATCCTAGCGAGAGCCCAGAGATGATTCGATTGCGTATCGGAAAGCAAAATGTCTCAGGAGGCATTTCCATGTGAAAAGTGCTCACTATCAAACCACCTGAATACACAACTCGTTCAAACAAATCTTTATTTGATGCCGGATATTGATAACAAAGCCCAGAACCAACCACAACTATTGTTTTTCCTTTGTTGTCCAAAGTGATTTGATGAGCATAGGTATCAGCCCCAAGCGCACCACCGCTTACAATCACCCAATCATCTTGAATCATCGGGATAATCAAACTTTTTAACGCATCGCTAACATACAGATGGGACTTGCGAGCTCCCACGCAAGCAAAGGTTTTTTCTTTTGCAAAAAGTGTTACGTCACCTTGATAATATAAAACCAATGGCGGGACATCAATGTGCTTGAGTAGCTTTGGGTACTCATCACAAAAAATAGTAACAAATGACGCATGATGTTTTTCAATAAGCCTTAATTCATCTAAAAGTCTTTGATTGTTTTGCAAACCATAGATAAGCAGCTGTGCTTTATCGCTCGAACAACCAAGGCTTATAAAATCCTGCAGCGAGTAGCTGTAGAACGCTTCAAGGTTTTTAGTAGAGCCCTGTTCCTGCGCATTGTTTTTTACAAAAAAGCTCTCAAGTAATTCATGCAAAAACCTTGGCGCAAGGCCTTCGATAAGCGAAAGATGTAAAACAACATTTTGTAAGTTCATAACACCGGCAATATAAAAAAAAGAAGGATTTATAAGCACCTCGCTTACAAATCCTTCTTTTTTAAAAACTATTTATATTTATTTATTCTTTGTCGCCTTCAACATTGGCAGCTGACTGGTCAGCCACAGACTGTTCAGTCCCCGACTGTTCAGTACCTGACGGTTCAGCTTCTTGCTCCCCAGGCATTACCCCAGAAAACGAAACGACCGATGAAAGCTCTTGCGAATCATCCAACCGAATTAATCGAACACCCTGAGCTTGACGGCCCATTGTGCGAACTTCTTTTGGAGAAATTCGAATTATTTTTCCAGCCTTATCGATTAACAATATTTCTGAATCATCACCAACGCGAACTAAACCAATCACATCACCGTTACGAACACCAGTTGGAATTGTGCGAACACCCACTCCACCACGATGCGCAACACGGAAATCTTCAATTTTTGTACGTTTTCCAAATCCACGCGCTGTAGCAAACAAGATATCACGATCATCGCTGATAACTTCCATACCAACCACAGCATCACCAGGTCGTATGCGAATTCCACGCACACCGGCAGCTTGTCGTCCCATGCAGCGAACTTCAGGAACCTTGAATCGAATACCCTGACCAAGTTTTGTTGCTATAACAATTGAATTATCTTCTGTACACACAGCACAGAATACTAATTCATCGCCTTCATTTAAACTCAATGCTCGAATACCAGTACAACGAATCTTAGTAAAATGTTCACCAAGCGTACGCTTAATGCTTCCATCACGAGTTACCATGATCACATATTTATCATCAATATCGCCAGAATCTAGAAGCTTAACAACATACTCACCTTCTTGCAGCGGTAATAAGTTAACAAGCGCACGACCCTTAGAAATACGTGAACCTTCAGGTATTTCATAAACTTTCATACAATAAACTCGACCAAAATTACTAAAGAATAGTAAATCGCCATGAGTTGTAGTTACAAAAAGATCTTGGACAATGTCATCGAAATCGTCGAGCGATGCCATGCCCATTTTACCCTTGCCGCCACGATGCTGAACTTCATACGTTTTTAAAGTAACGCGCTTGATATAACCCTTACGAGTAAGTGTCACAACAACATCTTCTTCAGGAACTAAATCAAGATCAGAAAGTAAATCGATAGGACCTTCAATTTTGCTACGACGTTTATCGCCATACATTTCTTTAAGGTCAATTAACTCTCTGATAATTTCTTTATCTAGCGTTGCAGGATCCTGTAAAATAATTTGCAATCCAGAAATTAAAACTTTAAGTTCTTTCATTTCTTCATGTAATTTTTCTTGTTCCAAGCCAGTTAATCGCTGAAGTCTCATCTCAAGAATTGCTTTAGCCTGTTCAGCTGAAAGCAGATACTGATCATTTAATTTTTCAGTTGCTTCTTGTGTTGATTTTGAAAGCTTTAATAATTCAATAACCTTATCAATATTATCAAGCGCTATTAAAAGGCCGACAAGTATGTGTTCTCTTGCTTGTGCTTTTCTTAAATCAAACTCAGTTCTTTTTGAAACGATCGTTCTACGATGAATAATAAATTCATCCAGGATACGGCGCAATGAAAACACAATTGGCTTGTTGTCCAAAAGCGCAAGCATCAAAAACGAAATGGTTGTTTGTAAAGATGTATGCTTGTAAAGCTGATTTAAAGTAACACTTGGAATATCGCCCTTTTTAAGCTCGATAACCAGACGCATACCTTTTTTGTCAGATTCGTCACGAATGTTAGAAATACCTTCTATGATTTTATCTTTAACCAAATCAGCAATTTTGATAATCAATTCGGCTTTATTTACTTGATACGGTAACTCATAAATTACCAGCTGCGTACCTTTTTTGCCTTCTTCTTCAACCACAACACCGCGAAGCACCAGGCTACCACGGCCAGTTTGGTATGCTTTTACGATACCAGCACGACCACAAATGATTCCACCTGTTGGAAAATCAGGAGCAGGAATCAAGCGGAATAATTCTTCATCAGTTAAATTTTTATTTTTTAGAATCGCCAAACAACCATCGATTACTTCACCAAAATTATGTGGTGGAATCGATGTAGCCATACCTACTGCAATACCTGCAGTACCATTGACTAAAAGGTTTGGGAATTTTGTTGGAAGTAGGACCGGTTCAATAGTTGATTCGTCAAAGTTTGGAACGAAATCAACAGTCTCTTTTGTAATATCAGCTAAAAGCTCTGAACAGATTTTTTCCATTCTCACTTCGGTGTAACGCATAGCAGCTGCGTTATCACCATCTACCGAACCCCAGTTTCCTTGACCATCCAAAAGAGGATAACGCTTAGAAAAATCTTGAACCATACCAACCATTGTGTTGTAAACAGCTTGATCACCATGTGGATGGAAACGACCAAGCACTTCACCGACTACACGAACTGATTTATGGTAAGACTTATTGTGAACGAATCCCAAACTATGCATCGTGTAAACTACACGCCTATGCACGGGCTTAAGACCATCTCTCACGTCAGGAATTGCTCTTGATACAACAACAGACATTGCATAATCAAGAAACGATGATTTTAGCTCATCTTCGATTAAAATCGGAGAAATTTCAGGTTTTTTCTTTTCTTGATTGGTATCAGAACTCATTCAAATCCTTTTTGGAAATATCGATTTTGTTTAATCTATTATGGGAATCTACTATGGGTGATAATTTCTTGTCAACATCAGAAAGATAATTAACTTAATGATACCTTAAGGATACTATGAATCGACCAAAATCACAAGACACAAAGAAGAGTGGGAAGCATTCTTTATTGAACACTTCCCACCATTGTTTTTAATTTTATTTAAACTTTCGAGACTTCCTCATTAAATCTTTGCTAATTCTTGCTCAGCTTCTTTATCTTTTTTTGCAAC
>JAPLIP010000064.1 GCA_026389065.1 Candidatus Dependentiae bacterium | reverse complement strand
TATTGCAAAACTAACACAAGATCCATACCAGCTAACCGAAGATATTTGGGGCATTGGATTTAAAACCGCTGATAAAATTGCACAAAATATGGGTTTTGCAACTGGGTCCGTACAAAGAATACAAGCAGGTGTTTCTTTTACTCTCAAGCAAGAATCATCTAACGGCCACGTATACCAAGAAGTAGACACTTTGAAGCAAAAAGCATTTCAGCTTCTTGAAATCGATCCTGAGCTACACAGCGCGCAAATGAAATCATCTCTGAGCAATCTTTATAACAATGACAAAATAAAATTAATAACATACCAAGAAAAACACTTTGTTGGCCTGAGTGCTTTATACTCATCTGAAAAAGGTGTGGCAAATAAAATATCACAAATGCTTTTGGCTCCAATCAAACATAACTTAACACCAAAAAGCGTGTATGACTCATTACAAAAAGCAATGGATATTGAATTAAATGAAGATCAGCAAAACGGTATCATTGCCTGCTTTGCATCAAAAGTGTCCATCATCACCGGTGGCCCTGGAACTGGAAAAACAACTCTAGTAAAAGCTTTAATAAAAATTTTAGAAGAGCAGCACCTTACCTACAAGCTTGCTGCACCAACGGGACGAGCTGCAAAAAGATTGATGGAGGGAACTCGCAGACCAGCAATGACTTTGCATCGACTTTTAGAATTTGATCCTTCAATCATGAGATTTACGCATGATGATAAAAATGCCCTGCAAACTGATTTTTTAATTGTCGATGAATCATCTATGATTGATGTTTTCTTAGCTCATGGAGTAACAAAAGCTCTTTCTTTAAGCACACACCTTGTTTTAATTGGTGACATTGATCAGCTGCCATCAGTTGGGCCTGGAGCTATTTTAAAAGATTTAATAAACAGCAATAAAATACCGTGCACGCGGCTTAACCATATTTTTAGACAAGCACAAAACAGCATGATCATTCAAAACGCTCATAAAATTAACCAAGGCGAGTTTCCGAGCGGATCGATTGAGAACTGCAAAAAAGATTTTTATTTGATTAAAGAAGAAGAGGCTGAAAACTGCTTCCCGGTGATTCAAAGAATTTTACAAACAATTGTAAAGTCCCACGGGATTGATCAAAAAAATGTTACCATTTTAACACCGATGAACCGTGGCGCGACCGGAACACAAAAGCTTAACCATGATTTACAGCAATTTTTAAATCCAGCTCAAACTAGTTGCCAGGTAACATACATTGGCACAACCTACAAGCAATATGATCGCGTTATGCAGATTAAAAATAATTATGATAAAAAAGTTTTTAATGGAGATATTGGCATGGTTCATGATATTGACCATGAAGAAAAAATCATGATTGTTAACTTTGACGAGCAATTAATTCCTTATGGCTTTGATGAACTTAATGAATTAGTTCTTTCCTACGCGATAACAATTCACAAAAGCCAAGGCTCTGAATATGATGCCGTCATAATTCCTATTTTCATGCAACATTTCATGCTGCTTCAAAGAAATTTACTCTACACAGCTATCACTCGCGCCAAAAAACTATGTATTTTTGTAGGCCAAACTAAGGCAATTGCTATGGGCGTTAACAATAACAAACAGGAAAAACGAGTGACTTTTTTAACTCAGTTTTTGACTGATAATATTTCATGCAGGTAAGCCAATTTCTTAAAAATTCACACGTTATGAAATTCAAAATAAGCTTATACGCAATCATTCTAGCAAGCTGCTCGTTTATGTTTTCTGGATTTCCAGCAGGCACACAAGTTAAAATTCCTGGTGGGTATAAACCAATTGAGCAACTCCGTGTAGGTGATTTAGCTTTTGCCGTTAAACCTGACGGCAACTGCACCATAACATCAATTGTTCAAACAGCATCATACACCTGGCATAAGTACATGATCATTGAAATTGATGGTGAATTAATAATTTCAGTCACCGGACAAAAGT
>JAPLIP010000063.1 GCA_026389065.1 Candidatus Dependentiae bacterium | reverse complement strand
TTTAAAAAATCAATGAAAGTTGAGCGCCATAGGTACAAGCTGTTGCAGCCCTCGTTCCGCCAAAAGTTCCTTTTAGGAATAGTTCAAATTGTGGAATGACTTTTTTAAAGTCCCCTTGGCGCGGGCAATAGACAGCCATGGCAAAGAAAGTATGGCGTGTCATTTCATCGAGTGAAAATGCAGTATTGATAACATCAAAGTTAAATCCTGTGCAAAGAGGGGTTACGCGATCATGTTGCTTTCTCCAATATTGATAAACGCCTTTTAGTGAAAAACGCTTTGATGGAGTATAAAGTTGCGCGTATAAGTTGAAGTTTTGCAAGAAAGAAAACTCTTTATAAGTTTGAGCGAGTGTTGGAAATAGAAGAGTTGTTTGAGTTGGAAATGTTTTTATTCGACGTATTTTTTGATTGCTCCAAAAATACCAAAATTGTCCACTAAATCCAACTTCTGCAAGGCTCCCAAGGTTGATCCCAAGCCCCCCTCCAAACGGTAAAGAGACAGATCCATCGGCTCCAAAAGGCACAGACATGATACGATGCTCGTTCACTTTTACACCGGTTGGAAGACTAAGCCCAACACGAAGATTTGCTTGTACGTTTCTTAAAAGTTGGCGACGAATCTGTGGAAAATCTTTTTGCCATTCTACTAAAAATGTCGTGTCTCCAATGCCATTTTGTTTCCAACATCCAACATTTAAATCAAAATACTTTTCTGAGTCTTGCACAAAAGAATTAACAAGCTCATTTTGTATTTGTTCACCTGCAAATAAGATATCATTTCCTGCGTATGCCCAATTTACAGAGCTCAGCTTTGCAAAACATACTGGAAGGTACGCGCTGATATAAAAATTACTTGGCAGGCCATAGGTTGCTCCAAATGCAACTTGCCCACAAGAAAATTTCCCAGTAGGAGTAAAAAGGCCATTGCTATAATCACTGACTCCACCACCAGGACCTCCAGCAATGCTATTTAAAACTTGTGGGTAAAGTGCGTCAGGGGCGTCAATTCCTTGGTACATTGAGATAAGATTTTGAGTTGGTTCATAAATCTGAAGTGGGTTAACTTCGAATGTAATCTCTTCATTAATGTCTGTTGCGTAGCCTTTTACGCTAAAGCTTTTTTCGCCAAGTATGTGAAATTGAAAATCTTGTGGCACCGGCTTTTTTAAGCGTAAGTTTATATCGTAAGGCACAAACATTCCAAGCGGTGCAGTTGCGTGAGCATTGTATGTAATAAAAGCAGAGTAAAAGAGTAGCAATCGTAATGTTTTTTTCATAAATTTCCTTAAAAATCCTTTTTTATCTTTTTATTTAAGTTGGTGTTAGGCATTCGCGTGTGATGCAAAATTACCATTTATTAAAAGTGATCCAGATGTGCTTTCTCTAACTAAACTTGTCTGGTTTATTGCGCCTCGTAAAAACGTTAAAGGTGCATATGATGATGCCATTCCCATTATGACAGAGCTGCTTGATGTTCCAGCAGAAATGCCCGCAATGAGCTGTTGTACCAATGGTGTTGCTTGTGTGTTTGATGGCTGATTTATTCCCTGAAAATAAGTAGAAGCAAGATTCCATGTTCCATCGGTAAAGTAGCTACTCATGTAATCATTAAATCTTACAAACGATGTGGGGTTTCCAGTAATTATCCCAGAAGAAATCTGTCCGGCCAAAAAATCATCAAACGGAAGGACAACAGAATCTTGTATTACAAATCTGTTGATTCGTGCTTGCTGCGTACCAAATGAATTATTTAGAACTGTTATCTGGAATATTTATTTTTGTAGCTTGTCCTGATGGTAAATTTAAAGAAAATAAACCATTGGTTGTTCCAATTAAACAAAATCCATTATCGATAATCATATCAAGAAAGAAGCTATTTGCGCTTACATTGGTTGATGATGTTATAAGCGTTGCATTTAACGCTGCTGTTGGAGTTGCCTTAAACTTGTTTGGATCAAGTGCTATTTGATACAGCTCTGTTTTTGTCATCACATATAAATATGTTTGATCCCAGACTAGTTTTTTTACAGATGAAAAATCACCAACAATTTTCCAAGTTTCGCCAGAAAAAGGATTAGTTGAAAGGTTTGCAAGGTTGCCATTCCATGTGTATCCAGTTATGTCGCCAGTTAAAACAGAAACGCCTGATGCTCCGCCGACAAAGATCCAGTTATTTCCAGCTCCATCGTTAGCAATTTCTGCGGCAATTAGTGAGCGATGATTGTTAATAGTGTCACCAGAAAAAGAAATGACATCAGAGGAGCTCATTGGATTTACCTGAAAAGAAGAAGAGGAAACGTATCCAGTTTGACCAATGGTGACACTGTTGTATCCAGTTGAAATGAGAAGGGAAATGGCATTATTAAATCCAGATGTTTGCTGTGGAAAATTAAACATTCCTTGGACAGCTCCAATTGCTGACTGCGCAGTAGTTAAAAATGGTGCAAGATTGCTTGATGTGGTAAATGTTGTTTGGTACAGAGATTTAAAAGTAGTTCCATCTAAAGATGAAATGTAAAATCCAGAAATAGTGTCGTATGAAACAATGCTGTAATTCATTTGCTGGTCAGATCCAAGCACTCTTGTCCAAGGTGTCCATCCAATTATATGTCCGTCCTTAGCAAAAAGAGCTTGGCTTTTAAAGGTACCAGGTTGCTGAGTTGCTGAGTTATAAGCTTCACCAATTACTATGTAAACGCAATCACCAAGAGAGTATAAACTTTCAATAGAATTTGGAGCATCTAGTGGAACGGTACCACCAACAGTTAACTGATCTGCAAAGGAACCGGTTGGATTAATTTGCGCAGGATCAGAAATGATAGTGCCAAAATATCTGTCATTAAAAAGAAGGGGATTTGCTTTGTAGGTATTTTGTATTTTAGTAAAATCTGCAATGAGCCCTGAGTTTTGACCTCCATGTTCTGAAGAAATTCTTGGAAGAGCATAAATAGTTTGTGGTCCGGTCCCATTATCTCGAGCAACAATTAAATAGTTCAGATTTGTGCTCGCTATCATGCCGGTTATGTTTGTGATGCGGACCGGCTGTACTGTTGAGAGAGTAGAAACAATCGTTTCATTATTGAGAACATCGGTAGGGGCTATTTGTATAAAGTTAATATCGTAAAGAGGTTCGCTTGTTGGCGCTGGAGTTATTGCAGTGAGGCGTGCGCTCGTGAGCGCAACGGCGCAACCAGTTGCTCCAGCTGTGGCATCAACGCCAATGTATGGCTGTTGAAACTTAAATAAAGATGCAATTGTTATGCTTGTTCCAAGGGCTGCAAGGTCAGCTCCTCCAGTTGTAAGTGCTGATGTTGAAGTAGAAATAGCAGTATCTGCTAGCTTGCTTAAATAAGGCATGCTGCCGCTAAATTTTCTTTCAAGCAGAGCTATTTTTGATGAACTATCTGTGCCAAAAGAGGCAGCTGAGTGAGCGACGTAAAAACTTTGCAGCGAAGCTAAAAGTGCTGCAACGTTTTGTCCAGCTCCAAAATCATAAAGTAAAAGACTGGTTATGTTTTTATGGGTATCTGTTTGCGTTGTATACCTTGCTAAATCTTGCACGGCATAAACTTTACCTGGATCTGTTGCTACGACAAAAACAGGTTTTTCTGAGGCTACATCAAACTGCAAAAATTGAGCTCCCCAGATTGGGTTTGCTATGGAATTTGCATTTACCTTTGTTCCGTCAAAAGAATAAACGGTTGCATCTTCTTCGTTTGCCATTGGAATGGCGATAGGGACAATTATTGATGGCACGTATGAAGCAAGTTGCTCAGTGTAGCTAAGGCCGTATGGTTTGACTGTATCAGGGTAGCTGCTCATTGCAGGGTCACCAGAAGCGGTCCATAAACGAGCTGTTGTTAATTCTGCTTTATAACCAAACTTTGCAAAGCCAATATCGAAACTAAATGTTTCACCGGTTGCAGCGCTTGGATCACCTTTTGCAAGAGGTGCTTGAAGTTGGACGCAGTAAGCTGAAGATAGTAATAAAAATTGAAATATTTTTTTCATTGTTTGTCATCCTTAATTGATGGTCGCTAATTGATGGTCGCTTCTTGAAAAAACTGTTATGGTATTGGGTTTTTTGCAATTATAACTTTTCTAAATGCATTAAAAATGATATCTTTATTTTCATGCGAGTAGTTCTGAGTTATTTAATGTAGTAGTTTACACAAAATTCAAAAAAATTAGATCTTTTTATGCATACAAAAATTTTTTCTGCGACCACCATTGGAGTCAATGCTCACCAGGTTGATGTTGAAGTTGACTTAGCCTACGGACTTATAAACTTTTTCATTGTTGGATTGCCAGATGTTGCAATTAAAGAAAGTCGACAACGAGTACTTACTGCTTTGAAAAATTCTGGTTTTCGCATGCCAGAAAAAAAAATCACCGTTAACCTTGCTCCTGCTAATTTAAAAAAAGAAGGAACATTGTTTGATCTGCCTATTGCGCTTGGCATTTTAAAGGCGGGAAAAATGATTCATCTCCCTCAAGAGTTTTTAGACGAAACAATTATCATTGGTGAGCTATCACTTGATGGCACAATCAATGCAATTAAAGGTGCTCTTGCTATTGCTTGTGATGCAAAACGTCTGGGTAAAAAGCGTCTTATTTTGCCTAAAGAAAATGCGCAAGAAGCAGCACTTATTGATGGCGTAGAAGTGGTAGGCGTAGGTAGCTTGATTGAATTAATTCACTATGTAAACGGTGAATCTTCAATTACAGCAACCAAAACAAATGTTTCAGAATTTATAGCAGCGCAAAAAACACAAGAGCTTGATTTCTCTGATGTAAAAGGCCAAGCATGGGCCAAGCGCGCACTTCAAATAGCTGCTGCAGGTAGGCATAATGTGCTTTTTTCTGGACCCCCAGGTTCTGGAAAAACAATGCTTGCAAAAAGACTGTTGACCATCATGCCAGATATGACATTTGATGAAATTATTGATACGACTAAGGTTTACTCCATTAGCGGAAAACTTGGAAATAAGTCTTTAATTGTTCAACGTCCTTTTCGAAGCCCACACCACTCTGTTTCTCAGGCTGGTTTAATTGGTGGAGGAGCTTTTCCAAAGCCTGGAGAGGTAAGCCTTGCTCATCATGGAATTTTATTTTTAGATGAAATGACAGAGTTTAAAAGAGATGTTCTTGAGGCGCTTCGTCAGCCGCTAGAAAATCGAGTCGCTGAAATTGCTCGAGTGCAACAGTCAGTTCAGTATCCGGCATCCTTTTTGCTTGTTGCGGCATTAAATCCATGTCCTTGCGGATATCTTGGTGACAGTACAAAGACTTGTATTTGTTCACAAGGTCAAATTCAAAAGTATCAAGAAAAGCTATCAGGGCCACTTCTTGATCGAATAGACATTCGAGTTTCTGTTCAGGCGGTAAGCTACCTTGATGCAACAAGAGAAAAAGGCGTTGATGAGATCAGCTCTGCATTTTTAAAAGTTGGCGTACAAAAAGCGCTTGAAGCTCAGCAAAAGCGATTTGGAGTCGAGGCAAAATCAAATGGGCTTATGACAGCTCAAGAGATTTCTCAGCACTGTATTTTAACTGATGAGGCTGAGGCCTTGATGCAAAAAGCGTTTACCAAATTAAATTTAAGCATGCGTGGTTATCATAAAACTTTAAAAATTGCTCGTACGATTGCCGATGTTGAAGGTTTTGAAAAAATTGAAAGTCAGCATATTCAAGAAGCAATTATGTATAAATCCTAGTTTTATGGTCTATTTCCGATGCGATACTTCTGTGTTTTTAATCGCTGTCGTTTTGCGTTAATTCGGTTTGCTTTATCTTTTATTTCCTGTTCTTTTTTATCGTTAGATGATTGTGTTAAGAAGTTTAGGGTAAAGTCTTGAGCCTTTTCTTTTGTAGTAAAAGCAAATGTTTGAGGCTGAATAGTTGCAAAGTCAACAAGCCAAAGCCCTGAATCTTGTTCTTGTATAATTGCAATTCTTGATTCTTGCTCGTTTGGATCTCTAGAGTCATCAGTTTCTGCGGTAAGAATAGTATCATCTACCATATCGTTAATTGTTAGCTGCTGAGCACTGCTGAGGGTAAAGTGTTTGTGCGCTCTGTGCTGGGTTCCAATTCTAAATAAATACCCTTCATCTATTGGTGCTTGCGCTGGGTTAATAGATGACTGAAAGAAGAGCAAAGAGCTTAAAATAAATATTTTTCTCATTGTTTTTATGTCTCAAAAAAAGGTTAAAAATATATGCAGATGCTAATAACTTTTACATTCGTTATTCAAGTGTTTTCATATAATTTGTATTTTGGTGCATTAAGTTGCTGATTTTTCAAGTTGTTGTTTTGATTAAAAGGTGTCCTTTGTTATACTTGGCGAGTATTGTTATAACTTTTTAAGTTTAAAATTAATCGCCTTTGGGGGCATACGTGCGTAAAAAAACTAGTCAGTTTTATTTTAAAAAAATGTTTCTTTTTTCTGTAAGCATTTTAGTTTTTTGTAGCTCTATGCAAGCTGCAAAACTAACGGCTCAAGAGGTTCAACGTAAATATAAAAACTCTTTTGAGCTATTTATTTCTATGCAAGAAAATTATCAGCTGCTTGAGTCAGATTTAATGGGTCATTTGTTTTTACAGCTTGATGGAAGCTCAGATGTTTTAATGAAATCGCTTAGATCTGATAGAAAAATTCTTAAAAAGGCTATGAAAAAAGCAAAAAAGAATAAGGCTTTATCGCTTGAAGAGCTTGAAAAAGATTATCAAACGATTTGTGATTTATATATCTATCTCAAGATGTATCGTTTGAATAATGATGTTTTTTTCTTTCATCGGCAAATGTGTGAAAAGTGGGGCAAGTTCTCTGCTTTTATCACAAACGATAAAGATATAATTTCATTGGTTTCTGATCTTGGAATAGAAAATCAGAACGCAGACAGTTTAAAAAATCTTTTAAAAATAATAAAAAAAGACCAACAAATAGCTGATGAATATGAAAACATGGTTCATTCTGACTGGATAGATTTAAAATTAGCTAATTATGTTTTAAGAGTTGAGCTGATAAGGATTAGAAATGCTGCAATGTTTCACCCTTTGCTTGATGGCGTAAAAATAAAAACAATTTATCCAAGGTAAGTAGAGCAAGAAAGAGTATTAAATATTAAAAGACAGCTATGGGCTGAATAAAAAGACGTTGCGATCTTTTTTTCTTGAGTTCCCGATTATTTTTATGCAACTCTAATTTTAGGGTTAGTGGGTAAAAAAGATTTGGGAGTATTTTATGAAAAAAGTATTATCTATGTTCTGTTTGATTTCTGTAATGCCTGTTCTGGCTTCTTTGGATGGCTGTGTTCTGAAAGGAGATTTATCTTCACGGTCTTCAGCTTTGCTTTATGATATCTATGCCAGAATAGCCGCTGTTTCCTCTGCCGATGGTAAAAATAGGCATATTTCTTATCTTGAGGTGGACGAAGAAGAGAGATTTGCTAAAACATTTTTAATGTCTGGGGCTATTACGCCAAGAGAGCGTGATATTAAAGAAGAAAACCTTAATCTCAAATAAAATCTTTTAGAATTTCATAGTCTGACAATAAATAAAGGCTTACAATCATTGTACGTCTTAGATTATATGGAGGCATCATGAAAAAATTTTTCGCACAAAAAAATCTGTATCTTTTGTCTTTGATTATGACCTTTACAACTTTTTCAAAAGAATCGCCCCATAAAACAACTGCTTCGTGCGGCAACTTTTCTTACTCGCAGTCTTTTGAGGGCTCTTCAGAAAGCAAGGCTTCTTCAAGCAAATCTGGGTTTTTTGCATCCTCGTCAAATCAAACAACTTTTCCTTGCAGCCAGGAGATTTCTTACAGCCAAGAACAGCTTAATGATATGGTCTTTCTTGCTTTGTTAAAAAATCAAATTGGTGAGTCAAGATTTGCTCAGTTCATGCATGAATGCCACATCAATGAGTATGGTTGTAGCAAGAATCGTTTACATGAAATCATAAAATATTACAGCTTTGAAGAGTTGGAGCGATTAATTATTCATGACCAAGGGTTAACTAAAGAGCAAGCACTAAACACTTGGCAATGGTTTTGCAATCAAAGATATGGGAGATCGGCCAAAAAAAATGATGGCTATGAGGGCATTGTCCAAAAGTATGATCAAAAAGAAAAGGCAAAACTCAAAC
>JAPLIP010000062.1 GCA_026389065.1 Candidatus Dependentiae bacterium | reverse complement strand
CGCTTTTGCTACACTAAAAACTGTTAAGATAGGGAGTTTTTAGTCAGGGGGATGTAGCATGAAGCATATTAAATCAGTATGGTTTTTGATTGGCTCTATGATTTTTACTTGTCATGCGAGCACTCATACTTTTATGAATACGTTTGAAAATGGATCAGCTACTCATAGTGTCATTGCCACTTCATCTGTCGTAGCTCCTGAGCCTACCGCTGATATTTCTAAAAAATCAAAACCAATTATTAAGAAGTCTGCGACTGATAAGTCAGCGACTGGAAAGTCGGCGACTGATAAGTCTACGAAAGATCTTTCTGAGTTTGAATCTTATGTAAAATATTTATCAAATATTAAAAATGTCATGTCTTCTGTAAAGGTTAAAGAAGTATCATTTCCTGTTAAACAAAGTGATATTTCTGATCAAACTTTTATACGAAATGGTTTTTTAGTCACTCGGCCTGGAGCTTTGGGTACTGTAATTATTTGTCATGGATACACGCAGTCTAAGCATGAATCTTTTTTCTTTCGAGCGCTTTTTTCACATTTTAATGTTTTAGCTTTTGATTTTAGAGCCCATGGTGATTTAATCATAGATCAGCATTCCACCATTGGAAAAGATGAGATACATGATGTGTGGGGAGCTGCTCAGTTTGTGAAATCGAATCCTGATTTTGCAAGTAAACCTATCATTGGTTTTGGTTTTTCTATGGGTGCTGTTTCTCTTTTAATGGCGCAAGCTCACTTCCAAAATCTTTTTGATCTACTTATTTTAGATAGCCCGTTTGATTCAAGTGATATTTGTATGTTAAATCGACTTGATGAGCTTTTATCCTATAAATTCCTTCCTGGTAAAGAGTGGATTAAGAGTGCGATTATGAAAGGTTTGTATTCTGAAAATTGGCAGTCAGTGGTTAAGCCTATCTTTAAAATGGCTACCGGGCTTGATCCTCACAGTGTTTCTACTAAATTTGTTCCGGTCATTCCTATAAATATTGCAAGCAAGATTACCATTCCGTGCCTTTTTATTTCGTGTGAAAACGATAAAAAAGTTACCGTTGATTCAGTCAAGCGGCTTTATGATCAAGTTGGGTCACCGTTTAAAAGATTATGGATTACCCAAGGAACTCGTCACTGTGGCTCATGCCTTGCACAGCCAGAAATTTATTTATACATGGTTAACAAATTTATTAAAAAAAGTTTGAGCAAGAAGTGGAGCAATGCTGAAAAAATTATTGATAATCGGGTGATGGTTGTCTGAATGAATTAGATTTTTAATTTTAGGGGGAGAAAAAGATGAAAAAAATAATTATGGTTTTGGCGTTGGCAAGCAGCGCATGCATGCAAGCACGGTACCACATGGTAAGCAGTCAAAAAGAGTTCGAAAGACTTTTAGACAGATATGAATATGCCGTTGTTTGTTTTGCTCCAGACAGGGTGAGCTCAGATGAGCAAGATAAAGAAGTAGTCAACAAAAGTGAAAGAAATAACATAAAACAAGAGTTTCGATCACTTAAAAACAGTGTAGAAAAGGCATCAGAAAGTAAAGATTTTGATACCTATTTAAAACAGGATGTAGGATTTTTGGTAGTCAATGTTGCAAATAAAAAAGCTCAAGAAGTGGACAAGCAGTATGCTTTGACCGAATTTCCAGTCTGTATGATTTTTAAAAATGGGCAAGCAAGCTCAATGGCTAAAATGCTTCGTCCAAAGTCTCGATATGATATTTTATCTTTTGTAGATAAAAAAGTCGGAGCAGAGTTGGACAAAATTGTAAAAGATCGAAAAGAAGATGATCGCAGAGCTCAGCAAGATTGGATTGACTCGCAGTATCGCTCGGTTTTGAAATATTATCCATACGGTAGCTGGCCAGCATATACTTGGAGTGGTCCTTACTGGGGCGGTCCATACTCTGGTGGCGCAACATGGTCATCTGGATTTCCTGGAGCTGCTTGGTTTGTTGGGTTTTAACACAAATAATATTTAAGGCTATGGTTTTTGATCAAACTCATACGGTTTGACATTTCCTAGCCTTGATTCTTCTTTTGCTTTGAGCGCTTTTGCAATAAAATCATAGGCCAAGTCAGGATTTTCTTTTTCGGCCATTTTAATTTTTTCCTGCAGATCAAAGATTTGGTGTTCCTCAGAGAATTTATTTTGAGTGTGTTGATTTTTTTTCATGGGTACTCCTAAATGCTTATGTAGATTTAAGATAACATAGTTTGTTTGGTTTTAATGATGTTTTTACATAATTCAATTGAATTAATCTGACTATGATCTTAATATGGATTAACTTCTTTAGAAAATGAAAGTAATTCTATGAAAAAAATTATAATAAAAAAAACAAAAAGTCCTGATCAAGCAGATTATTTACAGGTATTACTTGATATTAAAATACAAATCGGACAATCGCAAATTGAAGCGCTAGAGACTATTAATTCATCATTAAATAAGAGAAATTGGATTATTGGTCAAATTATTTTTGAAAAGCAAAAACTACACAAGTGGGGCGAGTCATTTATAGAAAATTTAGCTGCAGATATACAAAAATTATATCCAGGAATAGAAGGGTTTTCTAGGACAAATATTTTTAGAATGAGGTCTTTTTTCGAGGCATATAAAAATCCCACAGCTGTGGGACAATTACCAAATTTGCCTATTTACTTGCTTCCTTGGGGTCACAATGCTGTTATTTTAGAAAAGGTTGATACGCTAGAAAAACGCATTTGGTATGCATTTGCAGCAATTGAGGGTGGCTGGAGTAGATCCACTCTAGAAATCCAAATTAAAACAAATTTGTATGATCGAGAGGGTAAGGCAATCACTAACTTTCAAAGAGTCTTGCCTGCTCATGATTCTGCCTTGACGCAACAAGCATTTAAAGATCCATATGTCTTTGATTTTCTTTCTTTAGACAATGATCATTTAGAACATGATCTTGAGCAGGGGCTTATTTCACAAGTTCAAAAAACGTTACTTGAAATGGGTAAAGGATTTGCCTTGGTAGGCAGGCAATATCATATAGCGATGGATGATGAAGATTATTACATCGACCTTTTATTTTATCATACCAAGTTGAAATGCTACATAGTCGTTGAGCTTAAAGCGCGTAAGTTTTCGCCAAAAGACATTGGGCAATTAAATTTTTATCTTTCTGCGGTAGATGATTTAGTTCGTGATAAAAATGATAATCCAACAATTGGGCTTTTGCTTTGCAAAACAAAAAATAATTTTACGGCAGAATATACCTTGCGAAATATTAATCGACCTATCGGCATTGCAGAGTATCAAACAGAGATTATAAAGAAATTTCCAAAAGACTTAAAAAACAGCCTGCCAACGATTGCAGAACTGGAAGCAGAGCTTGAAAAGACAGGCTTTATAGAAAAAAACAGTAAAAAAATAAAAAAACCAAAATCCAGAAAGTGAAAATTTATACTTTTTTAGAACTTCTTGCATAAAGAATGTTTTCTGTTTTATAGTGATTTGACGTAATTGTGAAATCACTATTTTTTTAAAAAAGGGATAAAAGTGAAGCATCCAAATCTTTTGAGTAAGTTTTTTTTAGTTTTTATGTTGAGTGCCTATTCGGGTAGTGTCTTTTCAATGGACGATGTTCTTGGTAGTGCTGATAAAGGTCTTGAAGAGGGTCTTGAAGGTACTTCTGGTCGCTTAGAGGGTGAAACAGATGCGGACTTTGAAACTAGGATGCAGGATGTGGCTGATGATGCTGGTGAAGCATCAGGTGAGGCAGAAAAAGCTCTTAGCGCAGAAGAAAAAGAATTGAAAAATCTTAGAGGCAAATCGGATAGTGAGCTTACAGATGCAGAGCGAGCTAGAAAGGCACAGCTTGAAAAAGATGCAAATGTTGATAAAGCAAAAATTAGAAAATCTGAAGAATTAGATAGAGATGCTGCCCAAAAATCAGCTAAAGCAAGAGAAGTTAAGGCTGGTAATACCAAGCTTGGAAAATTTAAAAACTTTGTTGGATCAGGTCTCAAAGGCTTGGGTGGTTTTTTAGCCCATGCTGGAGAAACAGTAGTTTCAGCAGTTCTTTTTATGATTCCAAATATTTTTCAATCAACAATTCTTGCTCAAAAAGCACGAATGGTAGAGCTTCAAACTCTTGCGGCGCCATTAAAATTTGGTGAGTGGGTTCTTCAAATTCCAGATTCGTGTATTAACCTGGGCACTCCAACATCATCATTTCCAATTTATGTAAGAGTTCCTGTTGATACAGTTGGAGAGCCAGTTACCATGTTTGGTTGCACTGGACCATCATCCTCTAATCCTATTTCAAGCTCGATAAACACTGTTGGTGAAGGAATGATGACCGTCTTTACTTTAGGAACAATGAGCACTTCTTTGGGAAGCCTTGGTAGTGGAAACGTTGGGCGGTATAATTTTACACCAGACTTTTATAAAAAATCAGGTTTTGTAGTGGCCGCTGCAGGATCATACGGATCACCAGCAGCAAGTACGCTGACAAGTAGTCAGTTTGCAGGCTTGGTAGTAGATTTAAATACTGGGTATGTCATGGATGCATCTGGTGAACAAAATAGCGTATGGCCACTTATTAATCTAACAGTTCCTGGTACAGATCCACACGGAAATCCTTACAGTGGAACACCTGTTTCAGTAAAAGATTTCCTGCCGCTTGAGCTTAGTAAATTAACTCTTTCTGGAGCTAAAAGAACATTTACTCAGTATCAAGATGTTTCGGCTGGATCATCTGGAAACAATGTTTCTTCTTCAATTCAAAATCAATTTAAATGTTCATGTATTGATAAGGGTGGTGCAAATGCAGATAGTGCATCTGTGTGTAGCTCTGGTCAGTGTATGATTAGAAAAGCTTTAGATGCGTATGCAAGCGGACTATTTTTAAATTCTTCAGGTCGGGCTGCTATGGAAGTACCTGGCTCTACTCAAGTAAATGGACTTGGCTCAGTTGTTCCTATGTTTGGTTGGGGTGAAGAATGTCCGGTCAATTCAGTAGTTTTTCCAAATTCTAAGCCTGTAAGCGCTGAACAATATTCTTTAATTAAATTTTTGCCGCAGCTTCAGTCTGCATTTTGGGATGCTGACAGCTCAAAAGCAGTCGGTAAAAAAGCTCCTAAAGTTGCCAAACAAGCAGTTTCTGAAATTATGTACGCAGATCCAACATATAATTATGGAGCTCAGGGTTGTTGGGTTTATCTTTGCGCAAACACTCCTTTTGCTAAGGCTCTTCAGATGCAAGAAGGTGGTGGTAAAAAATCAGTTGCTGAGTCAATTACGGGACCACTGGTCGATTATATTATTTTCCTTGATTATACAGGTTCAAACGTGGTGCCGTTAACTGTTCCAATTCTTGCGCCCATTGCACCAGGATCAACAGTTATGTGGCCAACGATTGGTTTAAATCCTGCAGCGGTATACTGGGTAAGTTTGATTGGCTCTGGGTTAAGTGAATTCCAGCAGAATGGAGGCCCAATCATGTACAGCCTTTCAGATGGAGGCGCAAATGAAATGCCCGGTGGTGCAGCAACAATATCAGCTGTAATGGCTGAGTTGATTTCATACGTTAATCCAAACCAAGTAAAAATAACAACTTTCCCTCTTTTATCACAACAATTTGCGATTCATTCACAAGCGCTTCTTTCAAAATATAGTTATGGTCCATTTAAATATGGCAATTTAGCATTGACTCAAAGCTCATACAATATTTCTATTCCTGCTCCTTCAAGTGGTGGTGCTGCTTCAACTATCAGTCTTTATGAAGGTTCAAAATGTTTTGCATCTTCGGTTCCAGACCTTTTAATTCCTCTGGATAGTTCAGGAAGTCCGGTGTCCTTGCCAGATGCAGAGATTGCAAACTTTCTTAGTGTCATCACTGATGTTTCTTATACCGTTTTGCCAGATGGTTCTGTGAAGGCATCTGACTTTTCTCAAGCACCGATTAATAAAACTGGATCTATTTATAAATTAAATCAATCTGAAAAAAGCACGTTTACAACAATTTCAGAGCTGATTCCTTCTTCGAGTACTGCAGCGGTTGCAGATGTTTTAGCATACGCAACGACGCAGCGTGATGCATGGTTTAATAATTTTGAGAATTCTTCTCAGGCTCAAGGATTTAACCTTGGAGCTTTAGCATTTAAATTGGCTTCAGGTCTTGTGACCAAACAAGCTGTCGCAAATAATTGTTTTATCTATGAAGTGATGCCAAGTCCTTCAGCTGCGATAACAAATCAAGATTATTATGTTATCACAGGTCCAACTGTTGCAACGCTTGAAGCATTAAAGCCGATGAGCGCTACATCTGCATCATCAAGCTCAAATGTTGTAAGTTTAGTTACTGGACTTGTCTATGACATGCAAGGAAATCCAGTTCTTGATTCAAATAAAAACCCATTAAAACTTAAAAGCTCTACAGCTACGAGCAGTAATCAGGTAATGGGTCTGGTAATTTTTGATTACATGGTTTCAAAATTCCCTGTTGGCAAAGCAATGTCGCAAGAATTTAAAACAGATTATTTAAACTGCGTAACCTCATACGGAGCACAAATGCTTCGCCCAATGGGTCCTTACTCTTTTGGAAGTCTAAGCATAAGTATTTATGCTGGTGACTTAGCAAATGGTAACTATGTTTACTTCCCGTCGGCTGGAATGCATCAAAAAGATTATGAGCCAGCTGATATGTTTGTAACCATAGATATGACAGCAAGCCCTCTAGCTTTTGCAGAAAAATTTGATGGAAGCACCACTCATCTGCTCAGCCTTGTTTCTGGTCAGTTGTATGATTCAACGGGTCCAATTAGTATTCTTCCCCAGTCAGCTTTAATTGCTGAAACTAAGAAATTAAGCGCTAACTGGGGCCACAGATTGCAAGCAACGATCACTCGTTTGCAAGCTGCTTCTGTAGCAAGACTTAATGCTGAAGCTTCAGAGCAAGCAGATCTTGAAGCCGCGTACGCAAAAACATCATCAAGCAAAGTTACTTTGTCTCCATCTGATGTTACGACGATTATTAAAAGGCTTTCCCCATCAGGAACCAATGGTTTGCCGTATCCGTATGATGATTTAAAATATGACTCATTAAAACAACAATATGTGCGCTTTTCTCCAGCAAGTCCGACCGATGCAAGTGCCATGTTGTATCAATTCTTTGATGTGCAAAACAGTTATGAAGTTGATGGCAAACCAGTCCAGCTTGGTGCGGTGTTTGATGGAACTGGAAAACAGCTTCGTGTGGTTCAAGGTGTAGAGCATGTAGCGACATTAGATCAGTACGGTATTGTTGGTGCAGGTACTTCTGCTCAATCTCTTGGTGTGCCTTTATTAAAACCATCACTTTTGATGGATGAAAAAGATCTCGCGTTAGTTCCTGGTCAGTCAGGAACAAGTATGATTGTCAGCACCGATAAAGATTTTCCTGGAAAAGCGATAACTTTAGCAAAAGGTTATCACCTATACTTTAGTAAAATAATGGGTGTGTACTACGCATTTGAAGCGAAGCGTAAACAATGGATTTCTATCGAGGGTGGAAACTTGTATGAACAGGATGGAACTCCGGTAAAAATAAAAAATAAAGTCGCAAAAGTTTCAGGCAAAAAAGGTGAAGATGATATGATCCTGCTTTATGAAAATGAAGCTGGATATACTCAAGGGTACATCGATGGAATTGGGTACAAAAACGAAGACAATACAACTGGTTCTATGAGTTGGATGGCAACATCTGCTCCGTATGGATCAGCAACAGTTGTTGAAAATAAAAACAAAACATCTTACACGCTTGATAAAAAAACATATTCAGTAAATTCATCATATGTATGGAATCCTATGATTTTCATACCAATTGATGATACTGGAAATATTTTATCAACAATGCCAGATTCTTCATACAATGATGCTCAGTTGATACTAAACAAAGGTGAAATTTCTCATATGGTTTTTGATAGAACCATGTACAAGAAATTTGATGCACCTGCTGGCACAATAGCTACAGCTCCAGGAAAAACAACTATTTCTATGGTGCCTGTGGATGGCAAAGTTGATGCTCCAATCGAAGTTGCTATGGGTGTGGATGCTGCAACAAAAGCTCCATTTGTCACAGTTATTGATGGAGACGCGACTTATAAATATGGATTCTTGTTTGATGAGTTGGATGGCGATACACAAAAAGCATACCAAGCATCAGTATTTAAAGGAACGATTGTGGTATGTCCAATTGCATTCCCTGTTGGTCCTATGACAGAGAATTCAGTAAAGGTAGGTGAAAAAACAGCAAAAGTTTCTGTGCCAGATCAATCAACCTATGCAATATTTACTAAAAACATTAGTAATATTCATGCCCTAAAATCTGTTTCAACGGCTGTAAATGCACCTGATTCAGGCACTCCAGAAGGTTCAGCATTTGGATCACATCTGTTTAGACTTTTAAGTAGTGCTGATGGCAGATATTTTGCAACGATGTATCCAGTAGAAACTCCAGCAAATGCTTCTCATGCTCCAGCGGTTACCTACTTTAATCAAAGTGGTTATGCAGACTTGCAAACAGGAGCATTGTTTGATGAAACTGGTGCAGCAGTTGGTTACTCACTAGATCTAAAAGATTGGTTAGATCTTTTAAACACTGTGCACGTATGTGTTGTGCAAGATGATAAAGGAAATAATCAATTAGTTTATCGCAATGCACAGGCTGTCAGTGCGCAGGCGAAAGCACTTGTTGCAGACTCACAGGCAGCGGTTGCAGGATCTAATAATTTGTAACAGATTTTAAACTCGTTGTTTTAAAAAAACAGTCTAAAAGTCGTAATGGCTTTTAGGCTGTTTTTTGTTATAGTTTTTATGCATTTAATCAAAATATATAGTCATAAAAAGATCAAGGATGTTATGAGACTTAATACTAAGATTTCAACAAAAAAAGCTTTCGAGCTTGGTTGTAAAAGTACCGTAGTTTTTTTGCAAGAAAAATTTGTAGCAAAAGATGTTGATGCTTTAACAAAAGAATATGGTGTTGATGTTGCTCTTTTTTTAAAAGATGCAAAATTTACCGG
>JAPLIP010000061.1 GCA_026389065.1 Candidatus Dependentiae bacterium | reverse complement strand
TATTGTTTCTTGGAGTCTAAGAAAGAATAAACAAGAGAGTAGGCGCTAATAGATATCTTTGTTCCTCCTGTATGTAGGACTTGTAGTTTAAAAGGCGCTCTAAAGCTTACTGACTTTGGCGTGGTCGGTTTTGCGGGTGCTACCGCAACAGGTGCTTTGGCAGCAACTGGCATTGCAGCCGGCATAGGCATTGGAGTTGCTGCTTTTGCGGCAACCGGCATTGGAGCAGGCGCCTTTGCGGCAATAGGAGTCGCTACTTTTGCAGCCGGCATTGGCATTGGCATTGGAGGCGGTGGTGGTGGTGGAGTTAATGAAATATGGGAATTTGTTAAAATTAATGTAAACAGCGAAATTAATATTTTCATAAAACTTCCTTTTTTATAAGATTTAGATGTTTAAAATTTAATCTATACATGATCATGGCAGTAAGTGAAGAGTTTTTTTATAGAACTGTTTCTAGGTGATTTTTTAAAAGAGAGCAAATGGTTGTCAATGTATCTTGGTACTCTTTTTCTGGATTGGTATAAAATTTTAACAGTGCGTTGTGAAGTCTTTTGTCATCTTTTGAGAGTATGAGCATTTGGCTCATAGAAACTTTATCTTTAAATAAAAAATAAACTTTTTCTCCGAGCTCTGTGGTGTTTATATCAAAGCACAAGCCGTTTATTGAAAGCAGGCTGTTATTTAGCAATTCAATGGTTAGTTGTTCAAGCTCTTCAAATGAGTATCCAGTTTGTAGGGCGATAGTTGTTAAAAATTCTTCTTCTTTAAAATTTATATTTTTAAATTCGTCTTTTTTGCTCATGGTATTTTTTAAAATCATTGCACAAAGCATATAGTGACTCATTTTTTGAGAGAATATAAAAAAATCGAGCGTTTGGTTAATAGTTTGATATTTGTAAAAAGTATCAATTATATAATTGCTTAAAAAACATGATGCGGCAATAAAGGGTATTGGAGAATTTTTTGCGCTTTCGATAATTGAGTTTTTATTAAATAAAAGCGTTGCGCAAACAATTGCCGGGATTGCAATGAGCCTGCTTTTTGATAATTTTTGTCGTTGTTTTAGATCAGAAATGATATGGCTATAGCTATAAACGATAGGGGCTTGCATATCTTTTTCGTCGCCAGGTGCTTGTGGCAAAACAGTATAAAAAGTAAGCAGAAAAAAAAGATATGAGGCTTTATTTTTGAAGAACATATAAAAATCCTTTTACAATATAGTTGCTAAAAGTTTACATTGGCTTGTGTAATAATTTTGTGTGTAAACATATTTAAGAACAAGATGGTATAAATATGATAATTTTGACAAGAAAATTTATAAAACATTCAATTATTCTTTTTCTGCTTGGCTTACAATCTCATGTTTGTTTGACGCGGGAAGATAGAAAGTTAGCAACATCAGAAGAGGTATTAGGCTTTGGCTGTAAATTATTAAGATCCAGGGTTCAAGATATTGTTTATAGAATTGAATCGAGAAAATCAGAAAAAGAAGATGAGAAACTACTAGAAGAACTTAGCGGCGCTATCGCAGATTTTTATAAAAAAATAGTTGAAATAAGCGCTTTGTATTTGAGTGGGTACTCTGACACGCTCTATAAAAAGCTGTTATTTGAAGTTACTCGTGATTTGCTTGTGATTGGAAAGCTTTTGTTAATTTATATTCCAAAGATGATAAAGGATTCCAAGGTTCCATGGAAAGTTAAAATGAAAAAATGCGTCTATGCTACAGGAGTTATGGCAGTCACTGCGCTGTGGATTAAAGAAATGTATAAATATAAAACAAAAGATAATATTCCTTTAAGGCCTAGCCCGTTTGGGAAGAGAAGTGGCGGTTCCGTTGATGATGTAAATTCTTTCTTTGGTGGCAGCGGCGGTGATGGCGATTGATTTCAATAGGTCTAGCAATGAATAGATTGATTTGCGACTCTTTTCATTGTCAGTCAAGCTTGTCTTACATAATATCCCTGGTATAATTTTTATAATTATTTTTTAACTAAGTTGGAGATTTTTAAATGTTTCTTTTATCGCTTTTGACAGTTTTATATGGTGTTTTGTGTTTCTTGGTTATTATCACAGTTCTTTATCAGCGCGGAAAAGGTAACATGGGTCTTGGAAACGCTGGTGGCGGAAACCAAGCATTGTTTGGTAGCTCAGGCGGACAAGATACATTTCAAAAAGTAACTTGGGTTTTTTGCCTTCTTTTGCTTAGTGGTTCATTTGCATTGTCTATGATCACAGCAAAAAAAAGCTCTTCAAGCTATAGCTCGTATAGCAGATCAAAACCGCAACAATCTTTGCCAGAAAATCAAGCTCCGTTCACAGACGACAGCATTTAATATTTTTTCAAACCAGTAAATGGACTTTGGTTTAATTGCTGGATCCTGTGTTTCCAGGTTTCGCCGGACACGGCAAGCCACAGGAAATAAGTAAAAACTTGACGGTGAAAATGAAAAAAGGGAGAGCATGATAGCAGATTTTGTAAATATGGTTGGAGAAAAAACCATTAAAGTTTGTAACAGCTTTGGCTTGTACGGTGAGTTTGTGGGGAAAACTGCACTTGTTATGTGCACAAAGCGAATTAAGCTTGAAAAACTTTTCGTTCAAATGTCTAGCATTGGCGTAGACTCTTTTTTAATTAGCGTTCTTACTGGTGCCTTTGCTGGTATGGTTATGACCCTTCAAACATATTCTGCTTTTACAAAATTTGGCTCAGAAAATATGATAGGGCCTGTGGTTGCGCTATCATTAACTCGTGAGCTTGGGCCTGTTCTTACAGGCTTAATGGTTGCGGGTCGTTGTGGGTCTGGAATTGCAGCAGAAATTGGCACCATGCGAATTACCGAGCAAATTGATGCTCTCGAAACTCTATGTATTAATGTTTTTCAGTATCTTATGGTCCCGCGTGTATTGGCGGGAATTATTATTTTGCCGTTTGTAACCGTGTTTTCTATGTTTTTTGGTATTTTAGGTGGCTACATAGTTGCCGTTTATTATTATCATTTAAATCCAATTGATTTTATCGATGGTGTTAAAAAGTTTCTTGAACTTTCAGACATCAGGGGTGGGCTTATTAAATCAAGCGTCTTTGGATTTATTTTGACTTCAGTAGGTTCCTATTTTGGGTATTATACTTATGGTGGCGCAAAAGGTGTTGGGATTTCAACTACTCAATGTGTGGTTGTATCATCGATCTTGATATTGATATCAAATTATTTTTTGGCCATGATGATATTTGAAACAAATTAATATGGATAAAATTAAAATAGTTGGCTTAAAAAAGCGCTTTGATGAAAATAGTCGTTGGATTTCTGATGGATTAGATTTAGAGATTCCAACAGGAAAAACTACTTGTATCATTGGGCAGTCTGGTGAGGGAAAATCTGTTTTACTCAAGCAAATTATTGGCTTGATTGAGCCAGATGACGGATCTATATTTGTTGATGATATCGACATTGTAAAGCTTACCGGAAAAGCAAGAGAAGAGAATTTTAAAAAGTTTGGATATGTATTTCAGTTCGCAGCACTTTTAGATTCTTTAACCGTTTTTGAAAATGTTGGCATCGTTGATTTAGAAAATGGTGTAAATCCAACAGACGTTCGTAAGCGAGTGGCAGAAAAGCTTTCCTTGGTAAATTTAAAAGAAGATACGATTGATAAATATCCATCGGAGCTTTCAGGTGGTATGAAAAAGCGAGTTGGTCTTGCAAGAACATTAATGGGAAATCCTGAAATTATTTTGTACGATGAGCCAACAACAGGTCTTGACCCAATTACTTCTGGCGTGGTACATGAATTGATAGCTGGTATGCAAAAAAGACTTACCGTAACATCTGTTGTAATTTCTCACGATGTTGAAATTTTTAAGTATGTAGACAACATAGCTCTTTTGTATCATGGAAAAATTGTAAGCGTTGTTGACGCGGCTACCGTTTGGGAATCAACTGATCCATATATTTATCAGTTTATTCGAGGCTTGACCGAAGGACCAATTCATCAAGAAATTCCTGACGATAAAAATAAAATGTAATTGTTAAAATGTAACTGGTTGGAGATTTTTTATGGAGCATCATAATTCATTAAAATTAGCAGAAAGCATTGGGCAAGTTCATCCAAAGTTTGAATCATTAAAGCGTGAAATTGCAAAAGTTATTGTTGGCCAAGAGTCAATTGTCATGATGAGTAGCATTGGTCTTTTGACAAACGGTCATATTTTGCTCGAGGGTGTTCCTGGTGTTGCAAAAACTACGTTGATTAAAACTATTGCGCAAGCCTTAGGAATAACTTTTAGCAGAATACAATTTACGCCAGATTTGTTGCCTGCAGACATTGTGGGTACGTTAATTTATAATCCAAAAACAATGACCTTTGATACAAAAAAGGGTCCTATTTTTGCAAATTTAGTTTTAGCTGATGAAATTAATCGTTCGCCAGCAAAAGTTCAATCAGCTTTGCTTGAAGCAATGCAAGAGCGTCAAATTACCATTGGATCAACAACATACAAGTTGGATGATCCTTTTTTGGTGTTTGCAACACAAAACCCAATAGAAAATGAAGGAACGTATCAGTTGCCTGAAGCTCAGGTAGATCGTTTTATGTTTAAGCTTTCTGTCTTTTATCCAAGTATGGATCAGGAGCGAGAAATTTTACGTCGTAATAATATTTCTGCTGCTGTATACCCTGTTTTAACGCAACATGATTTAATTCAGGCTCGTCAAATAGTTTCAGAGGTTTACCTAGATGATCGATTGATTCAATATATTTTAGATATTGTTTTTGCAACTCGTACTCCATCTAAGTTTGGACTTGATCAGCTGACTCCAATGATTGCTTGCGGAGCATCTCCTCGCGCATCGATTGCAATTTCTCAAGCTTGCAGAGCGCTTGCGTTTTTGCAAGGTAGGCATTTTGTAATTCCTGACGATATTAAATATGTAGCAGGTCATGTGCTGCGTCATAGAATTTCTTTGACGTATCAAGCTGCCGCTGAAGACATTAATTCTGACAAAATAGTGAAGGCTATCCTTGATTCTGTGGTCGTACCTTAAAGATTGCTTGACAATTGGGGTAGGCAAAAGTTAATTTGTTGTGAATCTTTCGAAAGGGAACAATATCAATGAGACAACCATTGTGGGCTATTAATAGTTCGTTGCTTTTTTTAGTGCTGCTTGGGCAGGCTGTATTTTTTATGGTAAAAATGCCAATGCCTCGACGTGTTTCTATAGAGCCTGGAGCAATGCAAGCGGTAGAAAAAAATATAACTACGGTTGTTGATATTAAAACGATTTATGATGAAAACGATTTGTTTGGAACTTTCTTGCCAAGAGCGCCAATTTTACCAAAGCAAATTGATATGTCGGTTCCTCAAATGCCTGATGCGCCATCTGCTATCCCATTAACTGTTCCTGTTGAGCCACAAAAAGTATTTGTGCCGCCCTTGCCTGTAGTTTTAAAAGGAGTTATTTATCTGCATGACCAACCGTCGCGAAGCGTGGCAATGGTTCAATTTCAGGATTCCAAAGAAGAAATTAATTACCATGTTGGTCAATTAATAAATGACGCGCAAATTCTTAAAATTCTTCCTGATCATATAGTTGTTGTCAGATCTAATGGTCAACAAGAAACTTTATATCTTCGTGAAAATGATGCATCTAAGGATTTATCATTAGAAACAGCAAAAGAACTTGCAGGTCTTTCAATCGTGCACAAAAATGGCATGTATCATATTCCAGTGGATAAATTTATTGCTCAGGTTAAAGGCCTTGGTCAATTTATAGACCTGTTAGATTTAACAACCGTGTATCAAAAAGGTAAAGGCATTGGTTGCAGGGTTGGCAAGGCTGGTAAAGATTCATTGGGCGCAAAGCTTGGTTTTTCTTATGATGATATTATTTCTCAAGTTGATGGTTTGCCGGTTACTGATATTTCGAGCCGTGTTTTAGCATTTGATAATGTTATTGAGAAAAAAATTGGCGATAAAATTACGGTTCATGTAGACAGGTCTGGCTCTACGGTGCAAATGCACTACATGCTTGCAAAAAGTGCTGATGGGAAAGCTGCAGACTTTGGTGCTAGTGGTGCAAAATCTAAAGACGTGGTAAAATCTTCTGCGTTAGAAAAAGAACGCCAGGGCTATGATCTAGAAGAGCAAAAAAGAAAAATGTTTGAACAAAAAATAAAAATGGCACCAACCGCTCATCAAGTTGAGATGGAAGAGCGCAAAAAAATGTTTGCAGCTCGGCGTGATAGTATGCTGGCAAAACATCAAAATACTCAACATCAAATTGAGGCGAGGGCATAACACATGAAATATCAGGCACGATTAAATTTCTTATTAGGATTTGCGACTTTAACAGTTTCTGTTTTTGCGCAAGGCTCTTTTGCTATGCCAACAGATAAAACTGTTTTAGATGCTCCACAAAAGCCGCTTCGTAACAATATTTTTGCAAGTGTTAAAAATAATGCACCAGCATCAACGCCTCTTGATGGC
>JAPLIP010000060.1 GCA_026389065.1 Candidatus Dependentiae bacterium | reverse complement strand
ACATTTTATTCACAGCTTTCAATCTCACCAGACAATCTTGCCGCAATCAATACTGCTTTACTTAGTGGCATTTCGGTTAGAATAGAACAAGGTGTTACTGAGGTGCTCAGTACCGATAGCAATCAGTATACAGGATCCTATGTACTACTTGCTGCAAACGTTTCTACCAGTGCGCTAATTGGCTCAACGCAAACATATGACGATATGTTTGATGGCGAACCTAATGGTGACATTTCTACCACTAACTTTATTTATCAACCTACAGGCTCGGCAGGAGTCATTCAAAATTTTATACCAGCTGGTACCAACAACCTTCCTTCTTTTACTATTCATCCAGCACCAACATCACCTGTTTTCACTGCTAAAGTTGGCAAATCTGTCAAAATACCAGTAATCACTTCGCCAGCCACACCACCAATATCATATTTTAACCTTAGCCCTCTATGGACTGGAAATAAAAGTGCTGCTGGTTATACATTTGGTGAGTGTCTCATTACAGATCCTCTTCTTACCGAAATCAACAATGCTTTAATTGATGGTACCACGGTACTTATATCCTCACTGTTTGTATCTTCTGCGAGCACTCCAGGGTTTCTAGACTTTGAAGTCGCTGCGTATAACTCTTCAACGCAACAAGCCATTGGACTACCACAAAAACTTGCTAGCTCTAACGTTACATCATTTATTCCAGCAGGAGCAGTATATACTTCTGCAAACTCTGGCTATGTTGGCGCAGCTGGATCAGCAACTGTCGCAGTTAATAGTATACCAGCAGGACAATCGCTAGAATTAATACCACAAATAATTCCAACTATTGATATTTCTGTACCAGCAATGCAAGGTGTTTTTCAAAGCTTGTTTCTTAATGTTACATTTAAAAATAACCCTTCGGCTCAATTCCCAATAACAGGCGATCTTCTCACAGAAATCAACACAGCCCTTGGAGCAAACACTCCTGTCTCAATATCATATGAACTTACATCTGAAAATATTACCATTGCATCAGCAGGTGCATCATCTGGACCCTTATCTTTACCAAACAACTGTGGCGCATTTGTTTCATCAAATTTTTCATATCTATTAAATCTTCTAGGCGCTCAAGTATCAACAATGCAAAACTGCACAATTCTTAATGTTTCAACAATAGATGTAAACACATTAACTATCCCATCGGCATCATTAGAAAACTTGTGGCTCTATCCAAACTGGACACTTGGCACTGGTGATAATGGTCCAACCAATGCAACGTGTACACTTTCAGGAACTCCTTTATTTACTGCAATTAATACTGCATTAGCTGCAGGAACCACGGTCAACATTTGGCTACAATGCACACCAGGATCATCAGGCCAAAGCTTTGTAGTTAATGCATACGACCCTTTATTAAACGTTCAAATTGGCTCATCGCACACGTTTCCTGGAATTTTAGCCTCTGGAGATACATGGAGCTTAACTACAGGAATTTATCAATCCGCAGCTAATCCAGCTACCCCAACCATAACTTATAAAGAAACGCCCCTGCCAAGCTCAATTGTACCAAATCAAATCCTTCAAATTATACCAACCATAGCTTCAGCAAATCCAGCAGCGCCAGTCGCGCCAGCTGTGCTCAAGCTCTCAGACTCTTCAACCCTGACTGGACTCTGGATAAGCATAATTGGAACTCCAGGAATACAATTAAACTGCGCAGTAGGTAATCAACTATTTGGACAAATTCTGAAAGCGCTGCAATCTGGTAACCATGTCACTCTTTCTCCAGCATTTTCTGGATCAACGGTTACATTAACCGCTCAAGAAATAATAAGTAGCGCAGTCACCAATCCTATTGGCACACAAACATACAGTACCTTACCAGCAGGCTTAACGGCAAGCTCATGGACTTCATCAAGCGTAACCTATCAATACACCACTAGCGCTGGTACACCAACGACTGGTCCACTAGTTCCACTTTCTTTAAATCAACCTCTTGAGATAGTACAAGCTCCAACAGCCGCTACAAATAAAACTAAAATCCTACAGCTCTTATCAGTTAACCCTGTGTGGACAGGAAAGCCAGATCCATCAACTGGAAAAATGTATGCTAAGTGCCAAATTGGAGCAGCACTCATGGCAAAAATAAATGCAACTTTAGCAAAAAAACAAAATGTTTATATAACCTCATCAATCAGTGGATCTAATTTTATAGTAACCGCAAACACATATGACATTAACACAGCTACTGGCTACCTTCCGTTTGGCAGCCAAGCTTTTGACAATGTTATTCCAAGTGGCAGCAAGTGGACTTACTCAAACTTCCAAAGCCAATTCACCAAAAACAGCCAAGTAAATACAAATAATGCTAACACGAGCAATAATGCTTTAGGAATTTATACAAATAAAACAATAAAAACATATCAGTGGCCAAACTTATCCAAAGCAAAATAAAATAAAAACAATTTAAATTATTGGAAACTAGATAGGGAGCTTCAATGGGTCCCTATCTAGTTCGAAATCAAACCACCAGATCTTCTGTCTTAAAAAAACCCCCAAACCCTTGCTTTAAAGGTCTTTTTTTAACTATCCTGTTAACAGTTATCTTAATATCCATAAAAAAGGAGAATCAAATGAAGATCAATAAAACTATGTTACTTGTGGCCTTCTGTTCAGTCACACCAGTTATTAAAGCAATGGCCCGTACTTTAACAAATGGACCCAGAAGAGACTTGGCAGTAGATGCAAATCGACCAACCCAACTCAGAGCATCAATCCAAGAGGCTCCAATATACGATCAAGGCAGTGAAATTATGAATCTTGCCAAAGAGGTCCAAGAGAACTTAAATGCTGTTATATCAGCTAGAAAAGCTCTAAATCTCACACCAACTCAGTTAGCACCATTCAAAACCGCAGTAGTGAGCTTGTACGAAAACAATGCTTCTTTAAAAAATCTAGTTGCTCAAGCACGTGAGGCTATAAATAATTCATCTTTAGAAAAATCAACTAACTTTACAGCTCAAGTAAAGGCAGCTCAAGCAACTATTGCAAAAGCTAATGCAGAAGCAAGTTTATATTATGCTACTCCAGCTGGCGTTTCAGCATTTTTAGAATCAGTACCCGCACATTATATTGCAGACTAAAATTCAATAAAAATCAGCCTTTATTTAAAACAGGAGCCAAAAAAAGCTCCTGTTTTCTTTTTAAAATATTACTTTTAAAATATTCCTTTATTGCCATCTTCCTTTTTTGCCCTTCTTGCATTCCTTTTTCTTTCCACCCCCCCATAAAAATTAGGTACAAAAAGCTTTACGTAGGCCCAGACTTCAGCTCCCCATAGTTCAAACCCCCGAAGTATCAAGCTGAAGGTGCAGGACGGAGTAATTCTTTAAAAATATGTGCTAAAAAAACCTTAGCGAAAGAGACTAAGATTTCTTGACAAGCATGGGTAGGTTGCATTATGATAATACAATGAAAATCAGAGTTAATAAGCGTTACAAAATTAGCACTTTAAACCCAAACAAAGGAAAAACAAGATGGCTAAAATTATCGGAATCGACCTTGGAACTACCAACTCGGCAGTCGCATTCATGGAGGGGCAAACTCCAAAAATTATCCCAAATAAAGAAGGTCAAAACACAACGCCTTCAATCTTTGCGGTAGCAAAAGATGGAAAACGCATGGTTGGAACAATGGCAAAACGCCAAGCTGTAACAAACCATGAAAATACCATTTACTCAGCAAAACGTTTCATCGGACACACATTCGACGAAATCAAAAATGAAATAGCAAATTATCCATATAAAATTGTTCGCGCCGACAACGGTGACGTAGCATTTGAAATTGGCGACAAGAAATTTTCTCCTCAAGAAATTTCAGCAGCAATCCTAAGCAACTTAAAACAAACAGCAGAAGAATATCTTGGTCACAAAGTAACTGAAGCAGTCATCACAGTGCCTGCATATTTCAACGACGCACAACGTCAAGCAACAAAAGATGCGGGAAAAATTGCAGGACTCGAAGTTAAGCGAATTATCAACGAACCTACAGCGGCAGCCCTTGCGTACGGTTGTGAAAAAAAACGTGATGAAACTATCGCAGTATTCGATTTCGGTGGCGGAACATTTGATATTTCAATCCTAGAAGTACAAGATGGCGTCATAGAAGTAAAATCAACAAGTGGTAACAATAAACTTGGCGGTGACGATATCGATGAAAAAATCATCAATTTCTTAATCGAAGAATTCCAAAAAGATACTGGCATTGATCTTCGCAAAAACAAAATGGCTTTACAAAGACTCAAAGAAGAATCTGAAAAAGCAAAAAAAGATTTATCTTCACTGCTTGAAACAGACATCAACCTGCCATACATCACAGCGGATGAATCAGGACCAAAACATCTCTCAGTAAAATTATCGCGTGCAAAATTAGAGTCACTATGCGCAGACATCTTCAAAAAACTTATTGAACCTTGCAAACAAGCTTTGGCTGACGCAAAACTTTCAACAAGCCAAATTAATGAAGTTATTTTGGTCGGTGGATCAACTCGTATGCCAAAGATCCAAGACTTGGTAAAAGAATTCTTTGGAAAAACTCCAAACAAATCTGTAAACCCTGATGAAGTAGTTGCACTCGGTGCTGCTATCCAAGGTGGAATTTTATCTGGTGACGTCAACGATGTTTTACTTCTCGACGTAACTCCCCTGTCACTTGGTATTGAAACAATGGGCGGAATTGCGACAAAACTAATCGAACGTAACACAACGATCCCAACTAAAAAATCACAAGTATTTTCAACGGCAGAAAACAATCAATCAGCTGTCGATATTCATGTGGTCCAAGGTGAACGCGAACTTGCAAAAGATAATAAATCTTTAGGCCAGTTTAAATTAGACGGTATCCCATCTGCTCCTCGTGGAACTCCGCAAATCGAAGTTATTTTTGACCTCGATGCAAACGGAATTTTAAGCGTAACAGCAAGAGATAAAGGCACTGGAAAAGAGCAATCAATCACGATTTCAAACAGTAGCGGACTATCTGCTTCTGAAATTGAAAAAATGGTTAAAGACGCAAAAGACAACGAAGCTGAAGACAAAAAAATAAAAGAAACTGTCGAAGCTCGCAATAAACTTGACGGCATGATCTTAAGCACAGAAACAACATTGTCTGAAAACAAAGACAAACTTCCTGAGCAAGATGTAACCGAACTTCAGCAAGCTGTCGAAATTGCAAAAACAGAACTTAAAGAAAAAGAAAATGATACCGAAGGCCTAAAAAGCGCATTCGAAACTCTTATGACCAAAGCACAAAAAGTTGCTGAAACTTTGTATAAAAATTCAAAGGATCAACAACCAGGTGGCCCAAAATCTGAAGATAATAATTCTGATGACAACGGACCTATCGATGCTGACATTTCATAAGAATTAATTTAATTTTAATTT
>JAPLIP010000059.1 GCA_026389065.1 Candidatus Dependentiae bacterium | reverse complement strand
AATTTATATATGCAAGATTACTTAGGGGCTACCGCATCTGAAAGCTCTGCGCTTCTTACTACTCAAACAAAAGAATTTTTTGATGCAGTGCAAAAAGAAACATCAAGTCTTGAAAATCCATCATCAGCATATATTGCGTAACAACTTTATTATTTATTTGGCTGTTGAATCGTTGAAACAGTTAATGCTTCTTGTTGGTAGTCAGCATATGTTTGCTCAAAATATTGTTTTATAGCAAGCGTGTAAAATGCATTATAAATGAAACAAAATTCTTTTTTGATATAGATGTTTGGCAGCGTTAAATTTGGGCTATAGTCAGTTATAGTTGCGCCAAGTGGAATAAAAATATTTTCAGGGTCTGAAATTATAATGACCGTGTTTAGTGGGATGCTATTATTTTTTGGAATCTCTGCCAATGTTGCCTCAAAATAATAAAGCTGAGTTTCTTGGTTTTGTTTTAATTGTACGTGATACATTTTTGAAGGATGTTTTGGATCAATTTGCCAGTTGTGAATAGTTGCGGGAGCAAGAATATAAGCTGCTTTGATACCTTTTGTTATTAAAAAATTCATAGCAGGAGTGTCTTGCAGCTTAGGAAATACAACTTGGCCTTTTTGGTCACTTAATGCAACATGCCCACCATACATGCACATGATTCCAGGTACGCCAGATGAGCGCTTACTCCTTTTAATGATTTTTCCTGATACAAAGCCAGGCTGTTGAATTTTTTTAGATAGTTTTTCTAGTGACTCCTTATCTAGCAATTCTTGATCATTTTTCGTTGCTTTAAAATATGGATACTTTTGCAGATAAAATGTGACTATTGTGTCTAGGGCGTGTTGTTGACTAGAGTTGCTGATAATGGTTATAAAAAATAGAACTTTTATTAAATATTTCATCTTTATCTCCTTTTTTTGATATGGTACCATGTCGTTAATAATAAAAACTATAGTTTTGTATCATTAGCCAATAGTTTGCTACAGAATGCTTGCATTGATCTAAGTAAAAAGGAGATTTTATGAGAACAAGTCTGTTTATAATTTTAAGTATATTTGGTGGAATAATACATTCCAGCCAAAGCAATGCTAGTAAGACAAGTGATGATCAAGAATGCTTTGAGGAACAAGATATTTCTTGGACTGAGTACCTTGGAAAATATAGAGATTATAAAAAATCTTTAGAATCCATGCATTTCTATCATCTAGTAGGCATAATAAAGATTGAAAACTTTCAAAAGCCAACAAAGCAAAATATTATTCATTGGCGAATGAAGAAAAATAAAGATAAGGGTGAAATACAAACATGACTTCGGATTTTAACAACGTAGATTTAAGCAGTATTTGGAATAAATTTGCAGATAAGTTTGCAATAAACAATGATCAGATCGATCAGTTTAAAAAATATTTTGATTTGATTTTGCAAGAAAATCAAAAATATAACATCACCGCAATTACTGGGTCCAAAGAAATTATTTTAGATCATTTTTATGATTCACTTTCATTGCTTTTGTTTTCCAAAGCAAATCTTAAAACAATTAAATCTATCGTAGATGTAGGATCTGGAGGTGGGTTTCCAGGAATTCCACTTGCGATTATGTTTCCACACATTCAATTTAATTTAATAGAAGTAAATAATAAAAAAGTTCATTTTTTAAAATTGGTTGCAACAGAACTCGGGCTTAACAATATTACGGTCCACACTGATGACTGGAGAACTTTCTTAAGAATCTTTAAACAACCAGTTGATCTTTTTATAGCGCGTGCATCACTCCAAGTATCAGAACTGATAAGAATCTTTAAGCCATCATCAATATTTCAAAAAAGCATGCTTGTTTATTGGGCTTCAAAAAAATGGGTACCAACAGAAGAAGAAAAAGAGTATCTTGATGAGTGTTTGTTATATCTAGTCGGTGATAAAGAGCGTAATTTATGCTTTTTTAATCACAAGGCGTTAAAATAATTTTTATAGTTTGGTAGAGGGGTAATTTATGGAACATGGGATTAAGCCAAGAAACGCTACATCAAGAATCTATAATTTCTTTCAGCCTGATGGCGGGCTGTCATATTCAAGAATTTTACGTTATTTTTATCCAGAATGTATCACTGCATTAATTATTTATTTTTTGCCGTACTGCATAGATTGTTACTTTATTTGCAACTTAAAATCGACAAACTTGTATGCAATTTCTGGCATTGTTGATAATTTTTTAACCATGTTTTTAAAGGCTGCAGAAGGTCTTTCTATCGGGACAGTAATCGTAGCTGGCTATCATAATGGATTAAAAGAGTATCGAAAAGCAGGAGAAGCGTTTGTCGATGCTTTTTGGACTGTTATTTGTGTCGGCGCGTTAGTGTCTTTAACGCTTTACAGCACAGTTTCTCTAGTTTGTAAATTTAATAACTTCTCTCCTGAAATGATTGAGCAGGGATCTCCGTATCTTCAGGCTAAATCAATTTCTATCTTTTTCATGTTTATATATTTTGCTTTAGTTGGTTTTTTAAGATCGATAAAAAATACCTTTGTTCCAATGGTAGTTTTTGCCATGGGAAGCGTTGTGTTTGTTTTGGTTGATTACCTTTTAATTTTTGGAGTGTGTGGATTTCCAGAAATGTGCTTGATGGGATCAGCCGTTGCCTCTTTGGCTCAGTATTTATTTATGTCGATTGTTATGCTTTTGTATGTCATGTATGCAAAAAGTCATGAGCAGTATCGATTATCATTTTTAACTAAAAACATTTCAATATGCCGAATTAAAACATTGTTGTTGGTATCAATTCCTGTTGTTGTAGATAAAGTTTCGATAGCCTTTGCCTACGCTTGGCTTGGATCATGCATGTCTCATCTTGGAGCGACTGCGGGAGCAGCGTTTTCAAGTATTAAACTTATGGAGCGGTTTGCTTTTTTACCCGCGATAGCATTTGCTCAAATTATTACCTTTTTGGTCAGCAATGACGTTGGTGGTGGTAAATGGAAAGACATCCATGCCAATATTTACAGAGTCTTGATTATGGCAATGCTTATGGTAGGAACGATTTTAATTATTGGTTCTATTTGGCCATATGTGTTTGTAAGTTTGTTTGATAGAAAAGGCGAATTTGGATATTTAGTAGCAAGAATTTTTCCAGTGCTCAGTGTACTTATTTTGATAGATTTGTTACAGTTGATTTTATCTGCAGCGCTGAGAGGTGCTGGTGATGTGCGTACCGTTATGATAACCAGGGTCTGTGTTATTGGCGGATTTTTCATACCATCTACTTATCTTATTACATTTTTTCAGTTTGATGAGTTGGTTACTAAAATGATGGTAACATATGGTGCATTTTTATTTGGAAATGGCTTAATGAGCATCGTGTACGTATTGAGACTAAGACAAAATCATTGGAAAAGACAAAAAGAAAAGGCTTGCAATGACTAAAGTTACAAAAGAAGAAGTTAAAAAGTTTGCAGAGATGACCAAGGTGTCTTTTCAAGAGCATGAGTGGGATGGGATTATTACGCAATTGAATGATGTTTTATCCTATGCTGAAAGAGTTGTTCAAATTGCTCAGCAACAAGTGGACAGTCCTTCTATAAAAAATGTTAATGCTGATAGGGCAGATGTTGCGATTCCATCAAACGTTCAAGCGATTTTAGCGCAAGCGCCACAGCAAGAAGACAACTACTTTGTAGTCCCTAAATTTTTAGATAATTAATTAAAATTCATTTCCGCGGGAGCTTTGCATGAACGATCTTAAAAATGATCTATCGTTTGCAACGATTCAAGAGCTTAAAAAAGGTTTAGATAATAAAAGTTATTCATCATCAGAATTGTTAGATTTTTATATACAAAAATTTACAGAGCATGATGGTAAAATTAAATCAGCTCTTGAGATTTTTGATAAAAAATCAATTTTAGACAAGCATCAATCTGGCGGGATACTTGATGGTATTCCTGGAATAATAAAAGATAACATTTGTCAGCAAACTCGAATCGCATCATGCGCATCAAAAATGCTAGAAAATTATCGAGCAACCTATGATGCAACCGCTATCGATCGATTAAAAAAAGAGGGCGCACTGCTCATTGGTAGAGCAAATTTAGATGAGTTTGCGATGGGTAGTTCAACGGAAACTTCCGCTTTTTTCAAGACTAAAAATCCTTGGAATTTAAATTGTGTTCCGGGTGGTTCTAGTGGTGGATCAATTGCAGCAGTTGCTGCGGGCATGGTTCCTTGGGCAATTGGTAGCGAGACTGGTGGCTCAGTTCGTCATCCTGCGGCATTTTGTGGAATCGTTGGCATGAAACCAACATATGGCTCAATCTCCCGTTATGGGCTCATTGCATATGCTTCATCTCTTGATCAAATTGGTGTTGCAACGCGCACGGTCTTTGACAGCGCTTTGGTTTATTCTGCGATGGCAGGGCATGACCCAAAAGATGCTTCAAGCTTGCAAGGCCTTGTAAAAAAAGATTACACCAAAGAGCTTGATGGGGCACTTCCTAAAAATTTACGGATTGGAATTGTTAAAACGGCATTTGAAACAGAGGGTCTTGATCCTCAAGTAAAAAAAATAACTCAAGATGCAATTGAATCGTTGAAAAATGCTGGAGCAACGGTTGTAGAAATTGAACTTCCAACTTTAGAATACAGCGCTGCGACTTATTTTATTATTAGTCGTGCTGAAGCTGCGTCAAACTTATCTCGTTTCGATGGGGTAAGGTATGGTTATCGAGCTTCTGGCGTAAAAGATTTAAATGAACTCTATACAAAAAGCAGAAGTGAAGGCTTTGGTACCGAAGTAAAAGTTCGAATGCTCATTGGAAACTATGTGCTTTCTGCTGGATACGCTGGTAAGTATTATAATAATGCTCAAAAGGTGCAAAGTTTAATTCGCAAAGATTTTCAAGATGCTTTTTCCAAAGTTGATGTTTTAATGATGCCGTCTCAGGCTTGTCAGGCTTTTGAATTTGGTAAGTTTGATAATAATAAACTAGCAATGGATTTACAGGATTATTTTTTGTGTGGTGCAAATTTAGCAGGAGTTCCTGCAATATCTGTTCCCTGTGGATTTACGAAAGATAATATGCCAGTTGGCGTTCAGTTGATTGGGCCGCATTTATCAGAACAACTTTTGTTTAAAGTTGGTCATGCTTATCAGCAAATAACTGATTGGCATAAAATGCATCCAAAGTTATAAATTTAAAAATAGACAAAAAAATAAAGTAGGGCTCAAAACTGAGCCCTACTTTATTTTTTTTACGCAACTGTTGCTGCGCGCGGAGTAACTCGTTTCATTGGACGAGTTGCAGCTTTTTTAGCTACTTTACGTTTAGGAGCAGCTTTTTTAACTGCAGCTTTACGTTTAGGAGCAGCTTTTTTAGCTACTTTACGCTTTTTTAGCTACTTTACGTTTAGGAGCAGCTTTTTTAACTGCAGCTTTACGTTTAGGAGCAGCTTTTTTAGCTACTTTCCGTTTTGGAGCAGCCTTTTTAACTGCTTTACGCTTTGGAGCAGCTTTTTTTACTGCTTTTTTTGCTGTTACCTTTTTCATATATTCTCCTTTTTTGTGGAAATATTTTTCAACACTTACACTTTATAAGATAATCAATTACGAACGCAACGATTTTTTTAAAAATGGTCATTTATGGCATAGCATTAAATCTTTTGATAAAATTTATTTTAGAAAATATTTAATAATTTAATCTTTTTTGTGCAAAATAATTGTTGTTTTTATGCAAATGGTTATCCTTGTGGTTGATAAAGTTTTAAAATTTACATAAATAGATTGCTTACAGGAAACTAACTTATCAATTCGCGATTCTTTCTTTGTTTATCTTTGCAGTATTGATTACAGCCAGTGTGATTATAATTAGCAATTTTATTGAGAATCAATTTCTAATATTTATTCAACACCTATTTTTCATAATAATTTTATACATAAGGAAATATTTATGGCAGACAAAGTAACAACTAAATTTACAACAAAAAAGGCTGGATCATTTAAAGTTATCGCAGCGGTATGTGCCTTTGCTGGAAGTATGATTGCAAGTGATGTAGAAGTTCCAAGCGTGGTACCATCTGTTGAGACTGAGGTAAGCGATAAGCATCTAGTGAATTTATCTTCACTTCAAGAGTTTATGAAAAAAAAGATTTCGAATATGCATACTGCGCAGATGCCAATGGTGATGATAAATCCAAAGCATGATGAAATAGAAATAACCGGTCTGGATACATCGGCCAGCATATGGTCGGCTGCAAGCTTTTTTGGATTACAATATGCTCGCAATTATTTTAATAAACGCTCATACAAAAAAAGCCAATCAAGGCTGAAAAATGAAATTGTACCGTTGTGTTCGCCATTAGACATTTCCTCTATTCATGCTTGGGATCCTGCTAAAGATGTTGCTACAAAGGCAGACGATGTGATAAGCATTGCGAGCAAAAGACAGAAGTTTATGGAAAGTTTGGCAACTGAGCATAATAAAATTTTAGAGGATCATAACAATAAAGTTAAAGATCATAATGCATTCATAAAAAACTATATGAAAAAAACATCTCGCGCCAGACGCGTTGCATGCCTTGGACGCTTTGCTCCTTTGGTTGCAGCTACCGGAGTGTACATAGCGGTTGCGTCTCGGGATAAGCAGGATGAGGACCTTGGAAGCCTTTAGGGACAAAAGATTAAAAATCCTCAGTTTTAGGACTGAGGATTTTTTGTGTTTTGAAAAACTGGTTGAATGTGTTAAACTATAAAAGTTCGTCATAACACTGTTTTTTGAGCAAAGTATGGATTATTTTAAGCAAGAATTAAAAATCAAGCATTTGTCATTTCCTAGGTTTATAGGTGGCCCTCTTGATGGGATTACCGATTCTCCTTTCCGAAAATTAGTTCGCGGCTTTTCTAAAGAAGAGCTGCTTTTTACTGAGATGCGTCATGTCTGTTCAGTGGTTACCCCAAAGGGTGGCGCGATGGCACTGGATTTCGCTCAGTTTGAACGACCTTTGAATTTTCAAGTGTCTGCCAACTCTCCAGAATTTGTTCAGCGTGCGTGTGAAAAAATAGTTTTGGCTGGTGTTGATATGATCGATTTAAATGTTGGTTGTCCGGCTCGAAATGTTGTTTCATCTTGTTGTGGATCAGCTTTAATGGCTAATCCTGTTATGCTTGAAAAAATACTTAAAGAGTTTAAGCGTGTTATTCCTGATCATATTCCATTTACTATTAAAATTCGTGCTGGATTTAAGCATGCCAATGCTGTTGATATTGCAAAATTAGCTCAAGACTGTGGAGTTGATGCGTTATCGATTCATCCGAGGTTGCAAACTCAAATGTTTACAGGTCAGCCTGATTATAAAATTGCTGCTGAAGTTAAAAAAGCTGTTTCTATTCCTGTTATTTTCTCTGGTAACGTTGTTAATTTTAAGACAGCAAAAATGACCTATGAAATGACCGGCGTTGATGGATTTTTAATTGGTAGAGGTATTTGGGCAAAGCCATGGAAGCTTGAAGAAATGAAGCAGCATTCGCTTGGCAATGAGTATGTAGTTGACTCAAACATGATTCTTCAAGTAGCCTTAAAACATCTATCTTTAATGGTTGAGCAGTTTGGGATGCATGGGCTCATGCGTTTTCGAAAACATCTGCCTTTTTACATTAAAGGTCATCCGTCTGCGAGCGCTTTGCGTCAAAGACTGGTAAGATCAGAATTAGAATCTGATATAAAAGAAGGTTTGCAGCAGTTTTTAGGATAGAGTAATGATAAGGCAAGAAGTTAGATATTGGTTTGTTCACCTGTTTTATCTTCTATTTTTTCTATTTTTAATCAATCGATTATTCTTTTTTTCATCGGGTGTTGCCGAGCGTACGGTTTCATTTGTTTTATATCCTTTTTTTAAAATCCATACGACCATTGCGTCATCAATTCATCAAAAATCTCAGCATCGTCAAGACATTGAAAGCCTACAAAAAGAGCTAGATTCATTATATATTCAGCATGATCTGTTGCAGGGTCATTTAGCAAAGATGCAGGCGCAGCAGCTATTTATTCAGCAGAGTTCAGAATTAGTAAGCTTTGCCATGCGGTATGAAGTCGATAAAAAAGAAATAGCAAAAGTGCTCATGGTTCTTATAAGTCCTCAAGAAGATATTATTTTTATTGATGGTGGTATTAATAAGGGTATTTCTAAAGACGATGTGGTTGTCTACCAAAATTCATTGGTTGGGCGTGTAGTTGAAGTGTTTTCGTGGTACAGCAAAGTCGCATTGATAACAGATCAACGGTGCAAAATATCTGCTCAAGGAACTGGAGATAGTTTAGACATACAGCCATTGGTTGAAATTTCAGCAGGTTGTAGCTCGATAGCATCGGGCATTTGTTGCGGTAAAAATAACAACAAGCTTGAATTCTCCTTTGTGCCACATTTTAAAAAAGTTATGGTTGGTGATGTGGTTACTTCAACCGGCCAAGGTCTTATGTATCCTCAAGGCTTTGCTTTGGGCATTGTGCAAAAAGTTTCGACCGATTTGGTTTCTCACAATATTGAACTAAAGCCCTTTTTTGATATTCATCATATTTCTTATGTCTATGTTTTTACCAAGTCGTAAAAAAATCCACTCCTTTGAAAGAGTGGATTTTATCATTAAATCTTAATTGAAAATTCAATTATTTTTTTCTTTTGTGATAAGACATACCACCAAAAAAGCTTAAAATTATCAGACTAAGCAGCGCAATAAGCAACAATGCATTGTTTTTACTAAATGAGTTTAATTGATGCTCATGCGTTATTTTTTCTAATTTTTGATTATGTTTTAATTCTTCTAGTTTCTGTTGGGCATTAATTTGAGATTGCAACAAATCATGCTGTGCATTGATATGTCGAATTGACTCTTTTTCTCGTTCAATGTTTTGCACAACTGCTTGAAATCCACCTGGATTGTCCATAGCTAATTTAGCATAAACTTTTGATTGAGCTCTGTCGTAACCAAGATCTTGAAACATTTCACGATATTTATTCATTTTCTTTTCGCGAGATCTATTTTCAAAATATGAGACAAGTCCAAATCCTGCACATGCTCCAACAAAGCCAGCTGCGCATTCACCAAAAGATGGTTCATGGCGATGGTAGATTATTGGTTCATGGTACACAACAACGGTAGGCGCAGGTCTATAAAATATAGAATATGGCAATACTTGTGCTGTTAGAGCTGTTAATGCGATGAACGCTAGAAATATACGTTTTAAATTGTTTTCCATAATAAAACCCCTTAATAATTAGACTTTTATATCTATTTTAAGAATACCATAAGGGTTAAAATCATCAAAAGGCCAGGGGGTATTTAAAATAGTTTTTTAGATTATCCTTAATTGTCTAATTTTGAATAAAGGCTTAATTTTAAATAGTTGATCTTAGATTTGGCTTTAAGCATAACAATTGATGGAGCTGCAATAATTGGACCAAAAGGTAGCTTTGTAGTGTATTTTCCGTATCTGTTTAGATCTTTTTGTAAGGTTGTTTGATATTGTACATAATCTTTGTACCGCAAATGGTTTTTATTCTTAGAAAGTTTCATTTTTTTATCATATGCTTTTTCGTCTAAGACTTCATAGCCTTTTGCGAAATTATCATTTTTTTCAGAATCAGATATTGATAGCAGGGCGCTTACTGCAAGGCCATAAATAGTGAATGCTCCATAGGTAGATGTAGCTGCAATTATACCGACCGTTCTAGCATGAGTTGTTTGCGTTGGTACACTATAAAACATAGTCATTAAGATAAATAATGCTTTTTTCATTGTTGAAAAAGTCCCTAATATAAATAGATTTTAGATCTCTTCATATTATCATGGTGGGGTGAAAAATAAAGTGATAAACGGTGATTTATGCTGTTTAAGTAGGATTTTCTACTTCTTTTAACAATATTACCAGCTTTAAAAGCTGTTTGTATTTTGATAAAGAGTCATTATTTCTGTTTGGATCAAGCGAGTAGGCTTGGTATGATGAGTAAATTGTTGTTATATATGATGCTAAGCAAGGTAATACGATCACTCTGTTATATTCTTCTATCGCGCTGTTATGAATTCTTAGCTTTTCGCCTTCTTTTTGGGCTATCTCAGAAATATAAAACAATTCTAAGCGGCCATTTTCAGCTAAAGCACGATAAATTACATATTTCGCATTGGGATCTTCTTGAGCTAGATTTAAAGGTGTCACATTTCTAGGGCCTGAATTTTTTTTAAAAAAGTCTAGAGCTATGCGTGATGGAACTGTCCAGTTTTTATAAAAATAATAGGTGCTATAAGTTAAAACAGACGCTGCAAGTAAGCTTTTTGCGGCGAATCTTAATACTTTTTGGTCATATTTATGGTTATGTTTTATCTGTGACTCTAGATATGATATTTCATTGGTAATGCATTTCTCTAAATCGTTGAGTATATCGTTTGAAGAGTTATAGTATGTTTTTTTACTCGTGTTTATGTCTTTGATGCTTTCGTGGATAGCCTCTTGTAAGATACTGATCTCAGTTGTTGGTATTTTATCAACAAAAGATTGTATGTATCCAGATTTTACCATATAGGCTAGATTGTCGCTTGGCATGATTACTGTAGAAAAAAAGCATGCGAAAAGAAGGGCTAATTTTATTATAGTTTTCATTTTATTTTAGCTTCTCTAATAATTTATATATTTCATCTGCCATTAACACTTTATGTTCAAGCAAAGCTTTTGCCAGAGCTGTAAGCTTTGATTTGTTTTTCTTTAAAAGGCTTATTGCTCGTTGATATTCTTGCTCAATTATTTCATGTTCATTTAAGCCATTTATTTCTTTTTTTACTATGCAAGCGTATTCATAGGCCATTTGGTAGTCACTAGATTCTCTGAGT
>JAPLIP010000058.1 GCA_026389065.1 Candidatus Dependentiae bacterium | reverse complement strand
AGCGCAGATAACGGCATCATAACAACCAGCTGCAGTTGTAGAAGTTCTTCCTACGTTTCCAATAAACACAACTGATATTCCAGCTGGAATTAATCCAAGATTTGCAGTCGTAATAAACAGTTCCGTGTAAGATCCATCTGCAAAATTAGGAGAATAAATAAAGCTTGAAACTGGAGCTCCCCCAAGAGCTGGAGCTTGGATATAATTTGTACCTGGCACATATGGCGCAGTTAACGCTACTGTATCTCCTGCTGCTTTTGCTGCGGCTGCTGCGGCGGCTGCTGCGGCAGCTGCGGATGGATCTGTACTGATTCCTTTTGCCATAGCTACAACGTTAACAATATCTAGAGCGCTTGGCGCACCAATGATATTAAATGCTGCACAAAGCATACCCATGGCAAATATTTTAAAATTTAGCTTCATAACTTTTCCTTTTTTTTATTAATATTTAGCTATTCAAAAACTCAAAAATTTATCGATCAAGTTAATCCTTAGATGCAAAAATTAAACTAACATAATTTATTTTTTATTGTCTACGATTACTATAAAATTCACAAAAAAAATCAATCAATAAGTCATAACATTAAATCATGCCGACAACTTTTGATTGATACAAATGATTTTTTTTAGATTTCTGGATCCTGTGATCAAGTCACAGGAAATAAGAACTTCATAATTTTTTGAATTGAGAAAAATGGTAGCGACGCAGGGATTCGAACCCCGGACCTACAGATTATGATTCTGCCGCTCTAACCAACTGAGCTACGTCGCCACGAAAATTTCAAGAAAGGTTTAAGTTTTGAAGATCCCCGCAGATTGCGAGGATCAATCCAATAACTATAGAAATTATAACTAAATACTTAGTTTTTGTATATCAAAAACACGCAAATAAAATTTAAATAATGATTTTAAGAAAAACAATCCAGTAATAAGCGTTGTTATGATACCAAGCATCATCGTTACGGCAAATCCTTGGATAGGTCCTGTTCCAAAATAAAAGAGCACCGTTGCAACAATAAAGGTTGTAATGTTTGAATCTAAAATAACCCACATTGCTTCAGAAAAGCCATCTTCCACAGATGCTGAAACAGAAAGTCCTTCTTTAAGTCCTTCTTTGATTCGCTCATAAATTAAAATAGAGGAATCAATTGCCATACCAACCGTTAAAATCATTCCTGCTATTCCAGGAAGTGTTAACGTTGCACCCATTAAAGCCATTAAAAGCATTAACAAAATCAGATTGTAAACCAGTGTGAAAAATGAAAATACACCAGCAATACGATAATAAACCACTCCAAACATTAAAAGTAATGCGAGGCCAATTAAGCATGACATTAAGCCTTGTTTAATTGCTTGCTGACCAAGTGTGGGCCCGATTTGACGCTCTTCAACAAAATCAACTTTTGCTTTAAAAGCACCAGACTTTAGAAGCTTAGCTAGAGCAGTTGCTTCATCAGCTCTGTGATTTCCAGTAATGCAACCTTTAGAACCAATTGCTGATTGAATATTTGCAGCTTGGATAACTTCATCATCAAGAACGATCGCTAAAGTTTTTCCAATATTTTCACTCGTGAGTTCATGGAAACGTTTTCCACCTTCTTCATCAAATTCAAAGCTCACAACTAAATCGGTGCCAAATTGTCCACCAAAATCAGTTTTTGCAGTTTTGAAATATTTTCCAGAAACTGGAGAATACGTTGGCAGCAAATAATACATTTTGCCTTCGCCCATGCCACGGCTTTGACCAGGAAGAATCATTGTTCCTTCTGGAAGATCATGATCATACTTATTTAAAAGAGCTTCTCTGCTTGACGCGCTATCTTCGACCAATTTAAATTCTAAAACGGCTGATTTCCCAATCATCATTTTTGCTTGATGAGGATCACTCACATTAGGCAACTCAACAACGATTTGTTTAATCCCTTGTTTGCTGATGTGAATTTCGCTCAAGCTCGAAAAACGACTACGAAGAATTTCAATGTTTGCTTCAACCGCATCAGCTAGAAGTCTTGCCAAAACTGCTTCTGAAATTGATACTTCTAAGCTTGCGCCAACAACTTTATATTTTAGTGATTTTTCTTCTGACCTAAAAAGGCTTTCTGCTTGGCCTGCAGAAATTGTTGAATTAAATTTAAAAACCAGTTCATCGCCACCGATAACTGGTTTTCCATCTAATTCTATATTGTTGTGCCTTAAAAGTGATTCAAATCCACGAACTTTGTCGTTTAAATAATTTTTTGTTACATCATCTTCTTGAACCTCTAACGTGATATATGTACCACCAACCAAATCAATTCCCCAACGAATATCTTTTTGACCGTATCGATACAAATAACCAGTAGTTGCAATTGCAAAAAAGATCCATAATGAAAACCCTGATGTAAGGGCTTTTTGAAATGAACGATTCATAAGTTTCTCTCCAGACTCTATGATTTAAAAAATACCGATTCAAAAATACTAATTTCAAAAACTCTTTTGTAGCTAATATAAATTATATCTCAACTGCCTTTGATAGCGACAGCCAGTCATTTTTATCGTCCTGACTTCGTGTCTCGCTATCACTCACTTACTTCATCGGACAGCTTTCGCTTTATATTTCAAGCACATTTCTTCAATTATTACTTTGGGCATTCAGTACTGGCCGTGCCAGCTGAAGCTTTAGTGAAAGCTGGTGCCGAAGAAGGGACTTGAACCCCCAAGAGATTTCTCTCACAGCCACCTCAAGGCTGCGTGTCTACCAATTTCACCACTTCGGCAAATGCGTTAGATATTCTAACAAAAACAACGATATTTTCAACGAAAAAAGAAGACTTTTAATACCCAAACAATCGACAAATTAATTCTTGGAATTTACAAACAAGGCACTTAACGCAACAAACCAAAATTGTTATCCAATCTGAAACCTTTGTCCATACAACTTGAGCACCACAATAAACGCTACATGCCAACTTACGATACCAAATATTATTTTCCGCTTCTTGCTTTTGCTTTTTCTTTTGAGCCTTTAATTCTTGCGCTTCTTTTTCTTTTAATGCTTGCGCAGACTCCCAAGAACCTTCTGCTATTTTTTCTTGCTCGCCTACTCTGTTTTTAATTATTAAAAGATCGCCCTGCTCATCTTTTAATAATAATGTCTGTAGGTCTATTCCTTTAGTATGAAGCGTTGCCACATTCGTTTGAATTTGCGTAATCGTTTCATCAACCTTGCCAACCAATTTTGTTTGAAGATATGGCAACAAATTACTTTGTAAGTAAGTCATTTTCTGTTCAATGTTTTTACTAAAATTATCCATTTCATAGTATAAAACACGAGCTTTTTTATCATCAAGCTCATTACCGATATCTTTAAAGTTATTCCAAGCTCTTGTTTCAAGCCCACGGCATGAATCAATTTCTTTAAATGCTTTCATCATGGTTTTATCTATTTGTTCATCTAGATCATCAATTAATTTTAAATCTTTACCGACAACTTCAATTTGTTTTTGCTCTGCTTGCACTTTTGTTTTGAGCGCTCGCTCTGAGTCTGACAAATCTCCACCGCGGTACTTAGCAGCCTGGTCTAAATCTTGTAAAACAGCCTTTAAAAGTTCTTCAATTTTACCCTCTTGCAGACCAACTGTTTCGTAAAACTCATCGATTTTTTTGCCAGCACTATTAACTTCGTTAACAAACTTCATACGAAGATCTGCAGCTTTTTGAACAGAACTACGAATAGATTCAAATAATTGCTCACCTTTTTTGTACCAAATTCTTTTCTCTAACCAATTTCCAGCAGAATCAACATTGAGCGTATCAAGCCCAGTTGTGGTAATTGCATGAACATCTACCACATCATCTTCATCACCTGAATCACTAGATGATGAGGATTGTACTTTTGCAACAACCGCAGATCCTGGTGCGGGAATTGGAGTAGGCATAGGCGCTACTTTTGGCATTCCAACCTTAGCAATTGGCATTACTTTTGCCTCTGGCATTGCTTCTGGAGCTGGCATTTTAGCTTCTGGCATTGCTTCTGGAGCTGGCATTTTAGTCTCTGGCATTGCTTCTGGAGCTGGCATTTTAGCTTCTGGCGCAGGGGCTGCCTCTTCTGCTGGAATGCCTGGAGTTGCTGCTTTTGCAGCAGCATCTGCAGCAGGCGCCTTGTCACCAAGGCTAGCAAAAAGATTTGCTAGTGAGCCACAAGCATGAGGATTGTACAGCATAACAATTAAGCTAGAAACTATAACAACTCTGTAAAAAGACTTCATAAATACTCCTTTTAAATTAAGTTACAAAGTCTTTGCAACTTCTTTTAATTCATTAAATAATGCCACAGAAAGCTCTTCTGCTTCCCATGAAGTATAGCTCCAACGAACGCCAGAATCAACCTTGCTTAATACTGAGCAATCAGACTTAATATCAATAATATCAATATGAACAACGTTCATTAATGGATGAACCATTGACGGAGCTCTTACCACTCCAGCGCGACCTAAAATACTGTAGGCGACATTGCCTTCTTCCATAAAACAGATCATCACCTTTTTTTGCCAAACCATATTTAAATAGCCTTGGTGACCCTTATGAATTGAAATCAAAATGCTTTCATATCCCTTTGGATAAATAACTTGAATTGGAGTTGTATGCGGTACACCTTTGTCAGAAAATGTTGCGAGAACACCAACCACTTGGCCTTTTTTTAATAACTCATACAATTCTTCAGGAAGTTTTACCCCTACATGTTTTGCCATAACAAAAACCTTTCCTACAAATAATTAGTAACTTAATTTCTATGATTCAGAAAATAAACGAAGAGTTACTTCGTTTTCAAGAGCATATCCTTTTGGAGTTAGTCTGATAACTCCTTGAGATTCTTGTAGCAATCCAGCCTCTTGCAACTGAACTACTCCTTTGAAAAAATGATCCTTTTGTGATTCGGTTGCATCAAGCATATAATCAGCAATCAGCAATCCTTTACGCTGACGCAAACCTAACATAATTTTTTCCAAAGATATTTGCTGTTGAGTCAAAAGCTCAACTTCATCAATAGGAGACTCATTTCCTGCCATTTTAGCAAGATATTTTCCCAAATTTTTTCCATTTTGACACCGAACGGTTCCATTAAAAGAACAGGCTCCAAGACCAAATCCCTTGTACGCTTTTCTTTCCCAGTACGCAGTGTTATGACGTGACTCAAACCCTGGCTTTGCAAAATTTGATAACTCATATCTTTCAAATCCATGAGCTTGCAAAGTTTCGACAGCCCATTCATACAAATCAACTGTTTCATCGTCTGGCGGCAATGTCATTTTTTTAGTTTTAACTTTAAAATATAATGGCGTATCTTCTTGCACCATTAAAAAATAAATAGAAATATGCTTAATCGGCCAATTCATAGCCTCTTGAATCATTGATTTCCACTCATCAGGACTTACACCAGGAAGCCCCAATATAAAATCAACAGAAACATTGTCAAAATATTTTGACGCATCAGCTAAAACGTTATACACATCTACTGCTGTTTGATGACGATTCAATGATCTCAGGACTTGATCTTTTAAACTTTGAACACCGATGCTCAGTCTATTAATCCCAGCCTTATGCCAAGCTATTAACAATTCTTGAGTCACGGTTCCAGGATTTACCTCGATGGTTACTTCAGTGTCTTGATCAAAAATAAAATGTTTTTTTAGTATAGCAAACGTGTCAAGTAGTAGATCTGCTGGATAGGTGCTTGGAGTTCCACCACCAAAATAAATAGTTTTTAATTTCACTTTTTGACCAGCAAGCTCATTAAATTGCTCAATTTCTTGCACCAATGCCAGATGATAATCTTTCATAAATTGTTCATGTGACGCCATCGCAACAAAATCGCAAAAATGGCATTTATATGGGCAAAAAGGCCAATGAATATACAAATGTTCTAACCGATTGAATGAATAACTCAAGAGTTTGCCGCCTGTGCCAGGTGAGCACTTGTTTCATGAATAACTTTTTTAGAAAACTCTATATCGTCTCTGAGCATTTGCTCAAAAACAGAATCGTATGCAAATTTAATTTGGAATGAACGATCAAAAAATTCTTTTAAAGTAGCTTCTAAGCGCTGTGAAACAACGCCAGAAAGTTGATCTGCGATTTCTTTATCGGTTTTATCAAGAAGTGAAATAGAATATCGCTTGGATAAATATACTTTTAAAATCATCGTCACTTTAAAATATGCTTCGTGAATCGCTTCATCAGAAACATAAGTTTGTGATTCTAATCTGTACAAATCTTGCAATGCTACTTGATCAATGGTCATTTTGCGAGCACCATAAAAATAATTTTTAAAGAAACGAACCAATTTATATAAAAGCAAAAAGCTCACAATTCCTATAAAAAAGTAAAAATATGTTGAATGCCACCACGGATGGTACCAAACACCATATACATCAACAAGTCCACTTTGTTCAGCGCTCATTTTTTCTATTTCCTACGAAATTAATAGATCATTCTTTTTTGAAAAAACATAATTAAATCATGCATAAATTGATCTGGAACCTGCACATTTAATATGTCAATTCCTGACTTTTGCAGAATTTTTTTCTGATCCTGCAATCTCTGCTGCAACCCGCTTGCAATCCCATGCTTTTTGCTTGAAGTATTAATCAAGGCTAATTCACCGGATTCACTATCTTGCATCCAAACCAATCCTATATTTGCCATAGAAGTTTCTTGTTTATCATGACAAGAAATCGCAATAACCTCTTTGTCAAAAGTAACTTGCTTTAAAGACTTTGTAAAATCATCTGCTATAAAGTCTGAAATAACAAATAAAATTGATCTTTTTGCAACACGAGCAGCTACATAATCAAATAATACATTTAAATCAGTTTTTTTACCAGTAGCCTTATAAGAAAAAAGCTCTGTCAATAATTGTTGCGTGTGATTTTGCCCACAAGATGGTGGTATCATTTTTTCAATGCGATCTGAAAAAAATATTAATCCAACTTTATCTTTGCCTTGCTCGCCAGCTAAAGATAAAACTCCTGCTATTTGCTTCATGACATCTTGTTTTAAATACTGCCCTGAGGCGAAATTTGTAGACATTGAAACATCAACACAAATCATGAATGTACGATTTCTCTCTTCATGATACTGACGAACAAACATATTATCAGGGCTTCTGGCAGAACTTTTCCAATCAATTAAGCGAACATCATCGCCATACTGATAAGATCTAAGCTGATCAAATTCAAACCCAAAACCTTTTTGTCTAGATTTATTGCTGCCAATTTTTGACCCACTAAGCATACGACGAGTATGAATTTCAAATTCTTTAACTCTTTGTGCAACTTCTGGTGAAATCATACATTACCATCCTTGCTGCAATAAACATTCAGGTAGTTTAATTGAGCCATCCTTTTGTTGATATGTTTCCATCAAGGCAACCATCAATCGTGGAAGAGCTAGCGATGATGCATTTAAGCTGTGAGCATATTCAGTTTTGCTACCAACGTTTTCACGATAGCGAATTTTAGCACGACGAGATTGAAAATCTGTACAATTGCTTGCTGATGAAACTTCATAGTAACTTCCTTGGCCTGGCATCCAAACTTCTAAATCATAAGTCATAGAAGCCTGGAAAGAACAATCTTGTGCTGCAAGAAGAGAAACTCGATAATGAAGACCAAGCTGTTTTAAAATATCTTCACCACATGCAACCATGCGTTCAAGTTCTTGATAAGAATCTTCAGGCTTGGTAAAAGAAACTAATTCTACCTTTTCAAATTGATGTATTCGAATGAGTCCGCGCTCGCTAGCTCCATGTGTTCCTGCTTCACGACGAAAGCAGCTTGTCCAAGAAGTTAGTCTTTTTGGAAGATCATTTGATTCAAAAATAGTATCTCGATAATAATTCAACAAACTTACTTCAGAGGTTGGGATCATGTACAAATCTTCTCCCTCAATTTTGTACACCCCGTCAGCAAATTTTGGTAATTGGCCAGATGCTTCTAATGATTTTGTATTAACCATGTATGGTGGCAGCATTGGCTCAAAACCATGCTTAACGTTATTTTGTATCATAAGCCGGGTAAGTGCATACATTAACTTAACTGACTCACCCTTATACCATGCAAAGTTAGATCCTGTTACTTTTGCAGCTGCAGCGAAATCAAACCAACCTAAATCTGTCCCCAACTTCAAATGATCTTTTGGCGTAAAATCAAAAACAGCCTTAGAGCCAAAGCTTCTTACTTCTTTGTTTTCTAATTTTCCACCAACAGGAACCCGTTCATGCATAATATTTGGGCATGCAAGATATGCATCTGAAAAATCTTTTTCTACTTTTGTTAGCAGTAATTCTTTTTCTTTGAGTTGCTTTCCAATTTCTATGGATCGATTGCGAACTTCCTGAGAGATCCCGCCACTAGCCTGTTTTGCTAGATCATTTTTTTCTTTTCTTAAAGACTCAACTTCAATTGAAAGTTGTCTAAATTCGACATCTAAAGATATCAAAGAAGCTGTGTCAAAAGATGGATCTTTTTTTAAAATTTCTTGAGTAAACCACTCAGGGTTTTTACGAAGTTCTGCTAAGTCAACCATATCAAAGCTCCAGCAATTCAAATTTGTAATAAATATAATGTTTAATTTCAACAAAAGAATAAGGTCGAACAGAAAACTGTGCGACCTTACAATGGATAACTATTTTGCAAGGCGAAATAAATTCAATCTAACCTTACTACCTTATTAAAACTGAACTTTACGCACTACTTCACGTAGGTTTTTTCCAGCTTTGAATTTAGGTACTGTTACGCTTGGAATATTAATTTTTTGTTTAGTTGCTGGATTGATACCTTTGCGAGCTGAACGCTCTGAAATCCAAAAGCTTCCAAATCCAGTGATAGATACTTTTTCACCTTTTTTTAGACAACGTTCGATAATACGAACAACTGAGTCTAAAACTCTAGCGATATCTTTTTTGCTGAAAGTTGTTTCTTCGCTTAAAGCGTCGATCAATTTGGTCTTGTTCATGGGATCTCCTTACTCATACATATAATGGAACACTGCTTATCCACTAAACTTTGATAGTTTCTGTAAACTAGAGTAAATTTATTTAGCTGTTTGTCAAATAAATCTATATGAAAAACAAAAAATTTTAGCTTTAAAGGCTCAATATGCTGATTGAAACACATTGCCACATGAATCTTATGATTCGAAATTTTACAGAAAATAAAAATTTTAAAGCGCTCTCTGATCAAGAATTAATGACATGCAAAAATATTATTGACGATGCTGCAAGTCGCGACGTGACAACCATCATCAACGTTGGAACAGATTTAAACGAGAGTCTACTGTGCATAGAAATTGCAAAACATTTTGAAAACTGCTTTGCAACAATTGGCCTGCACCCAAATGACGCTCAAGATAATTGGCAAGAAATAGTTGAGTCTTTTAAAAATTTAGCCGCGCAAAAAAAAGAATTAAAAATTGTTGGAATTGGCGAATGTGGAATCGATAAACATTACCCTGGATATGATTTAAAAAGGCAGCAAAATCTATTTGATGCTCAAATCCAACTAGCCTTGGAGCACAACCTTGCGCTTGTTATTCACTCTCGTGATGCAGACATTGAAACATATGAAATTCTTGCTAACTATAAAAATGAACCAAACTTTAAAGGCACGATTCACTGTTTTTCTTCTGATGAGATCTATGCCCAAAAATATATTGACCTTGGATTTGTTTTGGGAATTGGTGGCACTTTAACCTATCCAAAAAATGAAATTTTACGAAACGTCGTCCGATCTGTTCCATTAGAAAAAATCATTTTCGAAACAGATGCTCCTTTTTTACCCCCACAAATAATTCGTGGTAAACAGAACTCCCCAGCCCAAATTAGAACCGTTGCCGATTTTGTTTCTGAACTTAAAAACGAGCCGATTCTAAAAGTTATGGAAGTTACTGCTAACGCTACAAAAAACTTATTTGGATTGTAAAAAAACAATGCTTCATGCATGATAATTGCTTAAAGGCAGTGCTTAAAATTTTTCAATCGTAAGGATATCTATGTTCAATGCCATGCTTGCAGCATTTACTCTTTATTTTTCTCTTCTTTTGGGAATCGGGGTTTATTTTTATAGAAAATATCAAAGTCATAGTGAATTTTCTTCAGGGGATAGATCTTTAAGCTATTGGCTTACCGCAATCAGCGCACAAGCAAGTGACATGAGCGATTGGCTTTTTATGGGATTTCCAGGCCTGATCTATGCAGTCGGACTTTCTGGTATCTGGTTTGCTCTCGGGCTTATTATTTTTATGTTTTTAACATGGACGTTTATTGCTTCAGAGCTTCGAAAACAAACAGAACAGTATGACAGCCTGACCCTTTCATCATTTTTTGAAAAAAAATTACAAGACAAAACAAACATTATAAAAATAATAAGTGGTATATTTTGTCTTTATTTTTTCACTTTTTATATTGCCGCAGGAATAGTTGGACTCGGGCGAGTGTTTGAAATTGTTTTTGAAATTCCATACCACACAGGAATATTTTTAGGCCTCAGCTTATCGCTCGTCTACACGCTGCTAGGTGGTCGCATGGCAGTTGCCTGGAGTAATGCGTGCCAAGGTGTTTTTCTTCTTGCATGCATCATGCTTGTTCCGCTGTATGCCGTCTACTCTAAGCTTGGTGGCTTTATACAACTTTCAAACTCATTACAACTTTTTGGCGCTGACTATTTTTCACTTTGGCCAACTGGTGGAATAATTGCAACGCTTTTGGCTCTTTTAACATGGGGCCCTGGGTATTTTGGACAGCCACATATTTTAGTTAGTTTCATGGGAATTAATGACCCAAAAAATATTTCTAAGGCTCGCATTATTGGAAGCTCGTGGCAAATTTTAGTTCTAAGCTCTGCTGTTTTAGTAGGAATTGCTGGCAAGGCTATGTTATTTCCAGCACTTGCAAACCGTGAACTTGTTTTCATTGTTATGGTCAAACAGCTTTTTACGCCATTTGTTGCTGGATTTATTTTATGCTCAGTCCTGGCAGCAACGGTATCAACAATAAACATTCAATCTTTAATTTGTGCATCACTTATCTCACAAGATCTTTATTTTCCACTTTTTAATCCAAATGGAACAGACGCACAAAAAATGTTTTTTACCAGACTTGCAATATTTATCATCCCAGTCATTTCATTGCTCATTGCATGGAATGACTCGCTAAACGTTTTAGAATTAGTTTTATATGCATGGGCAGGCCTTGGATCAACCTTTGGCCCAATGGTAATTTTAAGCCTATATTCAACCAGATTAACACGCAATGGTGCAATCGCTGGACTGCTCACTGGCGGACTTACTGCAATGCTTTGGCCAATTGGTGCCAGTGTGCCAACGCTTGTTGCTGGCTATGCAATCAGTATGAGCTCTGCGCTTTTAGTCTCGAGATGCAAATAAGATTAAAAAAACCTAGGCTTAAGAGTAAAAATATCTTTTAAGCCTGGTCCCAACTCTATCTAGAACAACATGAGAAACTGATCCTGCAAAGAAAAACCAGCAATTTGCTATCATGACGTTTTCATAATATCCACACATTGATTTGACGCAAAGAGTTGCTGCTAAAGAAATCGTAAGCAAAAACCAAATGTGATGAAAAACTCCTCGATGACGAACCAGAATAGGAATTACCGCTAAAAAAGTTGCGACAACAAACAAACAATATTTTTGCATGATGATTAAATAGATCAAAAAGAAAAGCAAAAGAGTATAAAATACCTTTTGCCCTTTACTTTTAACATCAATGTCTGGAAACAAGGCTCCAAGCAAACAGAAAATTAATCCTTGGAAGATAGTGTGAACCGACGGCTCGCTGTTCTTAATCAATTGCAAAATACCCAAATAGGTAATTAAACCGCCTATCAAATGAACTCTATAGCTTGGCATATACTTATCCCACTCGATTTATCCCCATCAAGTTACACAAGTCGCATTTTGCGAATGCAACTATCTTTGATAGGTTAATTTCATTAATTTAGTACCTGGGTAATAATATTGCAAAACTTGTACAAAATTCCAATGTTCATCTTTCACAAGCGACGAAGCTCCCCACTGGCAAAGGCCTCTGTGGTGTCCAAACCCTTTACCATGAATGGTCAATTTTTTATTTGCATCTTTTTTCAAATTAAAACAATAGCTTTTAATTTCAGGAAACAAAGACTTCATTTTCTTTTCTGTAATAATTATTTTTCGAGAACCAATATTAATTAAAACTTTTCTAGCAACCCCAGCTTTATCCTTTTTGTAAACGGTAATATCTACAATCTTTTTAACGGCAGGAAACTCTTTTTGCACTCTTTTTAAAACTTCTTCGTAAGAAAAACTATTTTCCCAACTAAAAACTTTAAACTTTGAACAGAATGTGCATGGATATTTACGAGCAAGGTATGGAACCTTTGCACAATCATTCATATCCCCAGGAATCACTCCTCCACAACAAATATCATATTCTGTAAAGGCTGGTTTTCCATCATATGAAATAAACATATCTTTCGTTTCTTCAATCGCTTTTTTTAATTTGTCGCAATTGTGCATACCCTTGTATGTTTGATACTGATTATTATTTCCAATGTGATATGGCTTATTTTGTTTTTGCGCAAAAAGAACATGCCAGACTAAAAATGTTCTGCTTGCCAAGGCAAATACTTTATTCATCTCATGTTGCCATCCTGGCCAACCTTCATGATGCATAACCGATAACAAATAGTCATCAATGTCTAAACTATTTATTAAATAAAAATTCTTTTTTTCTTGAAACAAGACAAAGGATCCAAGATATGAATGATCCTTAAAATCAATCGAGCCGACATCTTTTTGTAAAAACTGCTGCAATATTTTACGAGGTAAAGCTGGAACAAAATCAAGCAACATTCTTTGTAAAACATGATGCAACTCTGCTAAAAAGAAAGCATGTCTAAAAACAGGATCATTTTTCAAACTTTTTTTATCTTTTGAGGATAACTCTTTGCAGGCTAACCCATCTATGAAAAGCGAAACTACCTGCTCTTGGAAAAATTGCTCACCATAGTCAGACATTGTTTCTAAGGCTACAGAATGCTCAGAGGCAATGGTGCTTAAAAAATCTTTTGAAAAAACATGAGCCACTTCTTTTGTATACAAGCTTAAAAGATCATAGTTGCATTTGTCCTGAGCCCCAAGATGAACAACAATTTGATCAAACAGTGGAAATAATGGCTCTGCAAGAATATTTAAATCCTCATAAGAATTCTTCAGCCAATTTGAAACATATGAATTTAATAAAGCAACATGCGCCTTAGAAAGCATTGGAGTGACATATAAAAGTTTTCGGGCTGATGGCTTACCATTCAAAAAAAGCGAACCATTTTTGCTCTCAATTTTCAAATTATGATCTGAGCAATCATACCCCAAAGAAAGCTTTGTATTATCAGATATGATAAATCCATTTTTACAATGAAGTTCGACTGTATGATCTTTAGAACTAGAATCACTACTGTTTTTTTCAATTAAAACTTTAACATCAAAAGCATAGGCGGATGTGAATCTAAAAAGCAACGCTATAATTTTAATGATTTTTGATGATTTATTTACCATGTTAAATAATTTCATGCTTGCTTACAATGTCTAAAAACCTTTTAGGCAAAAGAACATTTTTATCAATTCCTCTATTTGCTAAAACATCAGCACGAAGGTTAAACTCTCGATAAACATGACAGAACTTGACATTGTATCCTTGCATCATTTCGTATGCAAGATGCTGCATTTTTTTTAAAAGAGGATTGCTTATTTTATAAGTACGATTCATCTGACGAACCAGCAACTGAGAATCAGAATAAATAATTAATTTATCTTTTTTATCCATGAATTCATGAACAAAAAAAAGACCAATCAATAAAGCAAAGTACTCTGCTTGATTATTGGTTCTTTGTCCGAGAAAAAATCCCTGCTCACAAACTATTTCTTCTTGTCGCATTAAAGAAAATCCTGCACCAGAAGGTCCAGGATTATTACGAGACGCACCATCAATGTGCATAGTCCAACTACTATCCAAAGGCTTTTGAGATAAACATTCTGGATCTTTAGATAAAAAAGTAAGTTGTTTGTTTTCCATAACTATCCACAATGTTTGTTATTTTTGTTCACAATATAAGAAACGATAACAATCTTTACATTGTAATAATTCATATTTTTGCAAAGCTTGCAAATCTCTTGACGATATTAAATAAAAACAGGCTCCGCAAGAATCTTGCGAAACTTTAACAACCGGATTTTTTACTCTACCACGCATGTTTTCGTACAAATCAAGCCACTCGTCTGGGACAAGGCTTAGTTTCTCACTACGATCTTTTTGCAAATTATCAATTTGTTTTTGAGCATTTAGAAGCAATAATTTTTCAGCCTCAATGCCTTGATTAATTTCTGCAATCTCTAATTCAGCTTTATGATGTATTTCATTATATTCTTTTTCGGCAGTTTCTAATTTGTTTAAATGCTGCAACATTTTCTGCTCTTGAGCATTCCGTTCATGTGTAATGTTTTGCAACTCTTTATTTGCAGCTTCATATTCTTTTGCAGAAGATACAGCCTGAGAAACCTCAATTTGATGCTTTTCTTGATCTTGAAGACTTTTAACTTGTAACTCTTGGGAATCTAATTGTTTTTTTATGTCACGCTTTTTAGAAGAATTCTGTTCAAGCTGCTTTTGAAACATAAGCAATTGATCATTCATTTTTGAAATTGTTTTTTCAATAACGCTTTGTGTTTTTTCTAATTCACTAAAGCCTTGATCAAATGTTACTAAGTCGATAAAATTTTGAAATTTTTGATTATTCATATTTTTCCTTTACCGAAAAATGGATAGAGTTTTCAAGAACAATCTTGGATTTTTTTTGGTGGGCCCACCAGGACTCGAACCTGAGACCTTTCGGTTATGAGCCGACTGCTCTAACCAACTGAGCTATGGGCCCCCAAACAAGACTTACTTTAATTAAAGCAAGTACATTAAATGTAATTCATTTTTTAATTATTGTGAAGACAAGAATTTTTAGACTTCCCAACTTGTCACTCTTTTTAGGACATCTAAAGATCGTTCATCACTGCAAGATGCGGGTAATTCCATTAAAATAGGAATGTTTTTACAAAATTCATGATTCATAAACCATGATAAATTGTTTTGCCCCAATATTCCATCTCCAGGAATCTCATGCTTATCTATATGCGAGCCACAAAATTCAGTTGTGTCATTAATGTGAAGTAATGCAATTTGATCTTTGGTAAATATATCTTGCATAAGCTTAAAGAAGTCTTCTCGCCCAGACTCGTCTGTTAAATTATATCCAAAAACAAATGCATGTGCCGTATCAATGCAAAACTTAACACGATTTTTTTGTTCTATGTGCTCCAAGAGCAAACCAAAATCCATTAAATCGCCACCAAAATTTCGGCCTGCGTGCGGAATGTTTTCAAGGATAAGTGTTATGTTTGGAACTTGGTATAAAAGCTCATTTACAGCATTTGCAACATATAGAACCTGATCTTTTTTATCTAATCGTTCTCGAGTTGCTCCAACATGGACCACAATTCCATCACTATTTAATCGACTTGCCCCATGAGCTTCTTTGCATAAAGATCTAAATTCCTTGCTTCCAACATCTACTAAACTTGACCAATAAGCAGCATGGACATAATGCAAAAAACCTAATTCTTCTTTTTTAGCAGTAAATTCACGAACTGTTTTATTAAAAAGTGGCACATACGAACCAGATTCATCTAATAAAAAACTTTGAACAATGGGAACTTGCATCTGCTCTACGGCCTGCACAACATCAAAAATTCCATTTCTCAGTCGAACATGTAAACCAACCAGCCGATTATTTTTATTTTTAATGCTAGAAACCAAAGATTTATCTTTCAATAATAATGCCTTTAAAAAATAAGCTTTTGCTTAAAGCCTCATTACATACTATACTTTTTTCATATTAAAAAACCAGCTCTAGCCTATCATATCGACAGGTTAAAAATCATTTCTTGAAAAAGCCTTTATGATCCCACACCAACTTCAACTCAAAAATTTTTTAAGCTATGGTCCTGAACTTCAAACTATTGATTTTACCAATTATCATTTAATTTGCCTGACTGGTAAAAATGGCCATGGAAAATCAGCACTCCTTGACGCAATCACATGGGCGATTTGGGGACAAGCAAGAAAATCATCTGGAAATAGTAAGGCTGATGCAGGAATTTTACATCTTGGACAAAACCATATGATGGTGATTTTGGAATTTGAAGTAAATGGTCAAAATTACCGTGTACGACGAGAATATTTACAAACTAAATCTAAGCCATTTGCATCTCTTGATTTTGGAATAAAACAGGCTGATGGCAAACTCATTGCTTTGACAGATAAAACCATAAAAGACACTCAAGAAAAAATAGATACAACCATTGGCATCACCTATGAATCTTTTGTAAATTCAACATTTTTGCGCCAAGGCCAATCCAATGAATTCTCAAAAAAATCACCAAAGGAACGCAAGGAAATTCTTGCACAAATTTTGCAACTGCAAAAGTTTGATGAGCAAAAAAAAATAGCTATTTCCTACGCAAAAAAATTAAATCAAGAATCTGTTGCAAAATGCAGCATTCAAACTCGCATTGAGCAAGAATTAATTGACTTAGCATCGGTTAAAGAATTACAGCTTATTTTAAATGAGAACATCCAAACAGTAAGCTCTCAAAAAAAACAAAATGATGAAACAAAAGCTATTCTTGTAGAAAAAAAACAAACCCTACTACAAAACATAAAAGAGCTTGAGCTGCTTGAAATCCAACATAGCAATTTAAAAAAAGACCTGAATTTAACGAAACAAGAAATAGAAACAATTGCTAAAAAATGGCATGAAACCCAGCTAGCAATACACTCAAAGACTGATATAAAAAGCTTAGAACTCGAGTCAAACAACCTGCAAAAATCATTACAAGTCTTTCAAGAATCTTTTCATAAAAAATTACAGCTCAAAGAACAATATCTTGCAACCAAAGAAAAATTAAGCCTCGCAACAAGCTTGCTAGAAAAAGAGTTTGAAAAGAAACAACAAGAACTTAATCTACTTTCAACAAAACAAGAAGAACAACTAAAACAAGCCGTACGCCAAGAACAATCAGAAACAATCGTCTTGCAAAGTTTAATGCAAGAGCTACAAAAATCTCAGGCTGATATTTTATCACAGCAAAAAGACCTGCAACAAATACAAGATCAAATTGAAACCGGTAAATTAATAGAAGAGCTCTTTGAAAAGAATAAAATATTATACCAAAGCCTTTGTTCGCAAGGAACATACTTAAAACAGCATGCTACAAAGCTTGATCAAGACATAGAAAAGCAATCTACCCAAGAGTGTCCAACCTGTCCTCTCTGCGATCAAAACTTAAGCAATGAGCACAAGAAAGCCTTAAATCAAAAATTGCTACTCGAATCATCTCAGGCTCAAAAATCAGTCCAAGAAATTAAAGAGCAAGCTTCTTTAATAAAATTAGAATTATCTACTCAAAATGAGCAGCTAAAAAGCTTGAAAACAAAACAAGAAATCATGATAACTCTTTCTGCTAAGGTAGTTGAACATGCAAAACAGCATGAAAAATTAATACTCCAACATACTTTACAAGAAAAAACAGTAACAGAACGATCAAAAGAGAAAAAAGGTCTGCAAGATATTTTAAGCTCGACAATGTTAATTTTAGAGCAGCTCAAGAAAAATCATTTAAATGCTATGGGATCTCATGATTTTCAGTTACTGCATAAGCAACTGCAAGAAATTGAATTTGAAGGTAAGAAATTATCATACGATCCTATTGAGCATAAAAACATTGAACAAAAATATGCGTCTTTACGAAAAACATTAGAATCAACTGTGTCAGATTCTGAAATTATCAAACATCAATCAGACAAAAAAGCGCAGCTATTTGAGCTGTTTAATAGAGCTCAATCAATTACCGATCAAATAAACTTGATACAAGAAAAACTAGAAGCCCTTCAACAGATTAATGCATTATCAAAAGAACTTTGCGAGCAAGAATTGCTCGTAGAAAAAGAGCTATCCTTAATCAACTCAAAGTATCAAATACTTCTTCTTGAAAAAGGTTCTTTAGAGCAAAAAGAAAAAAAGCAAATTTCACTCAACCACGAACTTGAACATCTGATAAAACATATAAAAAGCGTCCAACAAGAATTGTTTGATTACCAAGAAATTGCAAAAGCTCTTGGCAAGGATGGCATTCAAGCACTTTTAATCGAACAGGCAATACCTGAAATTGAACATGAAACGAATTTAGTGCTTGCACGGCTTACAAATAATCAAACACAAATCTTTATTGAATCGCTAAGAGATCTTAAAAAAGGTGGTTCTCGAGAAACACTTGATATTAAAATATCAGATCAATTTGGTCTGCGAGACTATGAACTGTTCTCTGGAGGAGAAGCCTTTAGAATTGATTTTGCCTTGCGAATTGGCATATCAAAGCTTCTTGCTCGCCGAGCAGGAACAACACTTCAAACTATATTTATCGATGAAGGATTTGGATCTCAAGACGAAGAAGGCCTTCAATTAATTATGGATAATCTTTATAAAATCCAAGATGATTTTGCAAAAATCATTATTGTTTCACACCTTCAAGAAATGAAAGAACAGTTTCCTGTTCAATTTGTTGTCGACAAAAAAAGATCTGGCAGCGTTGTCTCGGTCGTTCATCAAGGATAAATTTTTTATTTACAGCAAAGCCATTTTTGCAATAATTACTCGTGAACTTTTCTCAGATAATTCAATCATTAAAAGCACTTGAGCATACAATAATTTCTTGTGCTTTACCGATCTCACTTTGTCTATTTTTGAAATAAGATAAGAAAATCTTGATTTAGACAGCGCCTGTTTTTTACCAACGGTTAAGCTCAACCCTGTCCATTTTTCAACTATCTTTATAGACTTTAAGACTTCATCTTCTAAACAGTTTTTTATAGCATTTTTAATCATTTTATTAGGATTAGCATGAGAAACAATCCAATACTGATAAGCTTTATATGTCAAAAAAGAGATTCCGACTATGCCAGCTGATGCCAATGCAACATATGTAAGATCCATAATCTCTGGCTTGGCTATTTCAGATGGTAAAAACTGATTTTCGGATTCCAAAGACTTGTTTTCAGGATGCTGCAAAGTATCTGCGACCTTTTGATTCTTAGCTTTAAAAAGATCTTGATCTTCTGATTTTAGATCGTTCAGTTGTGGCAAATCTTTTTGTTCTAGATTTTCTGATGGGGTATTTTCAAATGAAAAATTTTCGTCGGATAGCAACTCTTCTGTTTTTTCAAGAGACTGCTCTATCAACAGCTCTGTCTCTTTATTTTTCTGAAGCTCCACCATTCTATTTTGAAGTGCTTTTTGTACAGATTCTGCCATCTCTTTTCTTCTGGCTTGATCTTGTACTATCTGATCGGCCATGATTACTACGTGTGCTTCGATAGCATTTTTAGCCTTTATTAATTTTTCATAAAAGGTTTGTCCAGCTGCGTAGCCACTGTTTTTTAAATGCTTTCCACCTTGATAAAAGCCATTGATTATATCTGATAATGCAACAGGCCTAACAAATTCTTTATCAGATGATTTATCACAGTTCCCCGAGACAATATTATTTTCAGAATTTTTAACAAATTGAGTTTGATCATCTTGGCTTGTAAAAACATTTGAGTGAGCCAAAACAAAAGCTAAAAAAATAAATTTCGATATATTTTTAGAACATGAGACGCGATCTATTTTCATATGCAATCCTAGAATAATATTGTAAACATTTCATACTTCTAGAACAAATCCTTTTATGCATAAAATTATAGCGCATAGCACTTATAAAACAACATAAAAATACGGCTCAGTCTATTTCTAAACTGAGCCGTATTTTTATACTAAATTCATAAGATAATGTTTACCCTATGATTTACTTTGTTTTAATTTGATTTGCTAAAAGGATTTTTGCTTGAAATATATGCCTTGATAGCATGACGGTAAACATATGTTTTATAAGCAGCATATGAAACAGTACCAACGGCAACTGTAAGAGCTGCTGTCGTCGCAACTTTACCACCGTTTTTATATCCAAACAGTTCTTTATCCCAAGTACTTGCTTTTAGATTTTGAAACAAACTCAAAGGCTCTGTCTTTCTAGGTGTTTCTACTGTCGGTATTGATTCTGTTCCAGCAACTTCTGATGTGCTTAATTTAACCTCTTCTGTTGCATCTGTCGATGTTGATTCTGTTCCAGCAAATTCTGGTGTGCTTGATTCAACCACTTCTGTTGCATCTGTCGGTGTTGATTCTGTTCCAGCAACTTCTGGTGTGCTTAATTCAACCACTTCTGTTGCATCTTGAGCATAGTTTGCATATTTTTTATAAACAATTGTCCCTGCAGTACCTGCAAGAGCCATGCCTAGTCCAACTTTTCCACGCACAGGAATAGCTTTCATCGATTTAGCAGCCTGTAAAAGAATAGTCGGTTTTTTAGCAAAACCTGTAACAGCAGAAGCAGCTACAACCGTTGTAGGAGTAAACTCTTTAAAGCTTCCACCTTCATTATCAAAAACAGATTCTTGATTGCTAGAGTTTCTACGATTTAACAATTCTTGAGTTGGCCTTGGAGTTAATCTATTTTTGAATGCTGTCCGTAGATTTCTAAGATCTAATAATGCACCAGATCCTGGCTTCATATATGCAAGCTTTGCATCATTTTGATTAGCTTTGCGAACTATATCAAATGGAGTAATTCCAGAAGCTAGCAACAATTGCGGATTTGCTTTTAGTTTCAAAGATTCCAAAGCAAGATCTTTATGTGTTTCCTCAATAAACGTATTCATTTTTACTATTGCAGCTCTATCAGATTGACATTTTTCAAACTGTTCTGCAACGCCCTGGGAAACAACTCTACCTTTATATGTAATAACCTTATTTTTAGGCTGTATTCTCCAATCTGAATCTGAAGTAACCTTATCTTTACATGTCATTGCTTTCAGACCTTCAACATATCTAAGATCGCTAGAAGGAGCTGATTGAACAAAAGACACTGTCAAACAAGATAGCGTAATTAACATTAATTTATTTTTCATGATAGAACCTCCATTAGGTTTTTTTAATTTTTCGTTAAAACAGCCGATTCTTCTTGGGAAAAACCCTTAGAAAAATCGGCTATTTCTTATATCAATTTTAAGGTCAGAATTATTACTAATTCATGACGATGTATGATTATCT
>JAPLIP010000057.1 GCA_026389065.1 Candidatus Dependentiae bacterium | reverse complement strand
GTAAAAGAAACACCTGCTTGTATTCTTTGTACGGACCCAGTTGCAAAACCCATATTTTGTGCAATTTTATCAGCGGTTTTAAATCCAATGCCCCAAATATCTTCGGTTAGCTGGTATGGATCTTGTGTTAGTTTTGCAATAGAATCATGGCCATATTTTTTATAAATTTTTGTTGCATAGGTTGAAGTGACGCCTTTTTCTTGCAAGAAGACCATAATTTTTGCAACATATTTTTGATCAGTCCAAGACTGTTTAATTTGCTCAACTCGTTTTTTTCCAACCCCGCTTACTTGAAATAGTTTGTCAGGAGTTTGGTCAATTATCTCTAAAGTTTGTTCACCAAAGAGATCAACGATTTTTTCGGCATATACTTTTCCAATGCCTTTGATAAATCCAGAGCCAAGGTATTTTCTGATTCCTAAAATGGATGTTGGAAGTGAGGTGGTATAAGTAGTTGCTTGAAATTGCTTACCAAACTTTGCATGAAAGTTCCAGGCTCCTTCAATGTGAATTTCTTGTCCGACTTGAATATTTGCAAAAGTTCCAGTAACCGTAGCGTCATCCTGTTTTTTTGCTTGTAGAATAAATATAGTAAAACCGGTTTCTGCATTTTGAAACAGAAACCGGTCAATAATTCCAGTTAATTGATCTTTTTGAGGGGAGGTCATTTATTTTCTTAAGTTTCTTAAATATTCTAAAGCTTTTGGACAGCTTGCTGCAAAATCACCAAGGAAGTCGAAAAGGTCTGTGCAAAATTTTACAAATGTGTTAAATGTTTTAATGTCTCTTTTGAAAACAACTCGTTCTGGTTGTGACGTTTTTAGTCTAGTCCATTGTAACAAGTAGCAATCATTATTTTTACGAAGTGTACATGATTCTTCGATAAGCTCTGCCATAAGTTCTTTTGTTTCTTTAGCGCTTGCAAGAAAATGCTCAACAAGTCCCAAGAAATCTGACTGAACTTGTATCATAGCAATAGATAAAGCATCTTTTTGTTGTTGAGATAAATTTTTATGTTCTTGTTGTAATGCCGCTTCAATTGTTTGCAAATCACTTACAGAATACAGTTTTGATTGAAGATCATATAAAACATTTTTGCTATAAGCTGTACCTAATTTAGATTGGCTAAATGATGCAATTATTTTATCAGCAGCTCCAACAATTGGTCCATTTATAAATCCACTATTTATAACAATAGAATCTTCAAATTCTGAAGTGTAGGCAGAGGTAAGTTGTCCAGAGTGTTTATCTATTTGAGGACTTGAAGCTTTTCCTTCATCTGGAGATGTTAAGACTTGTTTTATTTCTAAGTTGTGTTGGTGTGCAAAGGTGAAATCTTTTATATCATGTGCTGGAATTGCCATATGAGAATTTGTCGTTCTTGTGTCAAAGCCTTCAAGAGAGTAATCAGATATAAACAAAGGAAGCCTGTTTCCTGTTATTGGATGAAGAGCATACGTGCCTGTTGGTACAGCATGATAATCAACTTCTACATATCGATTAATTAAAGATTTGCTTTTTACGTCTTGGATAAAAAGTGAAACAGCAGCTTGCTGTGATGGCGCGACAAGATCAAATAAGTGTTCATGATCTGGTGAAACTATGACAAAAGTGGCGCCAAAAATAAGCTCAGGACGCTTTAAAATGACATTAACAGAGGCGTGTAAAGAATTCGATTGATCGTCGACGATAGGAAGGTTGCATTCCAATCCTTTCCAAATAAGTTTTCCCGTAATAAATTCTTTTATTGTTTTTCTAACCATTAAGATTCTGTACACAGGATCATTAAACATTCCTGCATTGTCAGCAGCTTTTAAGAATGGACTTGAAAGTTTATGTGATGTAAATGAAAATAATGGGCATAAAATGAGAGCTAAAATTAATTTATTTTTCATAGATTTTGTCCATTTCGTATATTAAAATTTTATATCATAACTTAGGCCAACGGTAAAATCGTTACCGAGTGAATTATTATAAACGGTTATATCTGTAAAAAGAGCAAGTGACATATCGTGACGTGGCCCTGTAAAAAGGCGATGTACTTTGCCAAATAATTTAATAGACCATGATTCAGGTGTTACTGATTTTGCAATGTTTAATGTTTCCATAAATTTAACGCTTGGACATTTGATAGATAGGAACTGTTCTTGATATTGATACCAACCATTATATCCAAGAGAAAAATCCCATCCTTTATATGATTTTTGTAGGCAGGATGTTGAATCAATAATAAATCCAGGAAGTACTTTGGCTGGAAAAACTAAAGGGAAAAGGCGGTCTGTTAATGTCGCTTCAAGAAGTGCGAGCTTATCGGTGTCGGATAAAGTTGATTCGGCAAATATTTCAGAGAAAGGAGCCTCGGTTTGATTTGGAATGAAAAATCTTTTTTGATCATGCGGTAAGAAAAGTTCAAGAATATAAATCCCATTGAACTGTAGTCCCTCATGAATTGTCCAATATGGCGCTAATTTTAGTCCTATACCTAAAGACTGCTGGTATCCAAGTGGGCATTGTAAAAGGATTGATGATAGTTGATCAATTGCGTTCGTGACATAATTTAACAGCTCTTCTTTTCCATTTGGAGCAAAACCAATAGTTGGAGTTATTGTTATCAGATCGCAAACATTAAAGACGGGTTGATCATTGTGGGGTTCAATGTATGTCCCGTATAGCCCACGAGCAAATTGACAGTCTGTTGGTAGATATAAAGATCCTCCAACATCAAAGCTCCACTCAGGTCTTTCAAAAACTTTTTTACAAAGGCTTAGCTCAAGAGTTCCGCTTCCGAGTGCGTCAAAAATTAAATGTTTTTTTGCAAACTCATCTAAATCAAACGTTGATCCTTCGAACGCTGAAAATTGCTCTCTGATTTGATCTTTTTCTAAAGGAGTAAAGTTTAGATTTCTCACCATCCAGAAAAATGGAATCTTTGCTTCAAAGTATGCTTTTTCGCTGAGCTGTTGGTAATAATGGTTCATTATTCCAAGTCTTCTTTCTTCAAGTCGTCCACGAGACATAAGTCTGAATACATCTGGAAAATTTAAGTTTTTAACTTTTGAAAATTCTGGCGGAAGTATTTCGAATGCAGAGTTAAGTGCGGCAATGTAATCAGCATTTTGAATGTTTAAGTAAGATCCAATTTTAGTGCCTGGTTTGTGAGGTTCATTGCATGTAAAAGCTTTTTGGCATGTTTGATTATAAAAAGCATGGAAAGTAAAAAGATGATCAGGTATTGGCTGTTGATAAGTGCAAATTTGAAAGCTTGGATAATTTATTAAGTTTCTGTTTACCGGAACAGATGTTTTGATATAAAAATCTTGATTTAAGATTTGTGGAAATTTGACAAGATTTAAAATGCTTAAAATAGTTGCAGCTTCGCCAGGTTCGCATGATCGCAACGTTGCAAGATCATCAGATGAAATTGAGTTGCAAAGAAAATCAAACTCATCATCTTGAAAATCCATTGAATATGTTGCATTAGAATGAAAAAGCGCAGCGCTTAAAAAAATGGACAACGTAATATTTGAAATACTATTTTTATAGTTTAAAAAATTCATGTTCACCGTTTTGTAATTCAATAAATACATTCTTTTCATTTTTCAATCCTACTATGTTTTTTAAATTAAGGCAAAAGTGGAGCTTGGCTCGTATTTCGAGTAGCATTCTAAATTGATATAAACATGATGGTTTTTATAAAAAAGGATGCTTATGAGTGATCAAAACAATGAATCAATACCAACAATATTTATTGAAGGAAATGTAGGCGTAGGCAAGTCAACATTTTTGCGCTTCTTAAAGGATAATCTTGATATGCATGTTCTTTATGAGCCAACTGAGCTATGGCAAGATGTTGATGGAAATGATTTATTAGAGCAATTTTTCCTAGATGAAAAGAGATGGGCATATACTTTTCAAAGCTATGTTTTGATTACCAGGGTTGATCAACTCTTAAAAGACAATCAAGATTTTGGCTCAAAAGCTATTCGAATAGTAGAAAGATCAATATATTCTGGCAAATATTGTTTTGCTCAAGTTGCAAAAGAAATTGAAACGATCAGCGCGTTAGAATGGTCTTTGTATAAAAAGTTGTGGGACCGAGAAAGCATTAGAGTCATTCAAAAGCCAGCAGGATTTATTTATCTAAAGACCTCCTATGAAAATTGTTACAAAAGAATAATGAGTAGGGGTAGGTTTGAAGAAAAGCCAATCTCTTTAAGCTATTTAAAAGCAATTGAAGATAAGCATGAAGATTGGTTTGAAAGAAAAAAAGGCGTAGATAATTATGTTTTAAGCCTTCCTCAATTGATTCTTGATTTTTCACAGGATTTTGCGGCAAATAAAAATATGCAAGAGCAATATTTGCAATTAATTAAAGATTTTATTGCCAAAATGTAGGTATACTAAATCAAAGAATTAACAATTTATTAAAGGACTTTTGGTGTATAAAAAAAATCTGCTCATCTCTGTTTTGTTTTTTACCTCATCGATCTTTTCAATTCCGGCTTTGCTTTTTGTAGAAGGAAATATTGGCGCTGGTAAGTCTACTTTTTTAAAAATGATAGAACAAAATATTCCAGCAACTGTTACTTTAGAGCCATGTGATGAGTGGCAAAATGTTTCAGGCAAAAATCTTTTAGAGGCTTACTATCAAGATAGTCAGCGTTGGGGTGCTTTGTTTCAAATATACGCAAGTATGACCAGGGTCAGAAAACAACAAGCAGAATCTTTTAATGCAGATGTTTTACAAATTATGGAAAGATCTTGGTATTGCGACAGGTACTGTTTTCAGCAAATTATGTATGATCTGGGTTTTTTAGACAATTTATCACTAACCGTTGTTCAAGAATTATGGGATTTTGGAATTGTTGGAGCGCCAAAGCCCGTTGGTTTTATATATCTTCGAGTGGAGCCAGAAGTTTGCATGGATCGCATGAAGCATAGGGCTCGTGGCGAAGAGTCTGGAGTGAGCTTAGATTATTTACAAAGGCTACATGATTATCATGAAAGCTTGTTGGTTCATAAAAGTTCGTGCTTAGAATTAAAAGATATTCCTGTTTTAATCTTGGATGGATCATTGAATTTTAGAGATGATAAAGCTGTGCAACAAAGTTTTGTGCGACAAATTCTTGATTTTTTAAAGATTAATGGGAATATTGATCTTACAAAGTGAAAATATTTAAAATAGCTTTTGAACCGTTATAAAGTATAACAAAGATAAGGGATAAAACATGGATGCAAATATAAGCGAATACGCTAAAGCTGCAGTTTTTGTAGGGGCGGCAATAGCAATGGGTATTGGCACGGTCGGGCCGTCTTTAGCTCAAGGAATGATCGGATCTAAGGCTTGTGAGAATATAGGAAAATATCCTGAATCGTCGTCTAAAATTAGAATGACTATGCTTCTTTCGATGGGCCTTGTTGAGACATGCGCATTGTATGCTTTTATAATCGCGTTAATTGTAATCAATAAAATCTAAATTTAATTTGTAGAAATTATTATGGATCTTCCAAATTTAACGCTTTTTGTTCAAATGGGTAATTTCGCAGTAGCTTATTTTATACTGCGAAAGTATGTGTTCGTTCCTGCTTTTAATATAATTCTTGCTCAGGAGTCTCGTCTAGACTTATTAAATCAAAGAATTGATACAGCTTATATTCAACAGCAACAAGTGTTAATCCAGCAAAAAAGTCAGAGAAGTTTTATGAAAGATTCTTTAAAGCAGATGATTCCTGATTTTTCTAAAAAACTTTGCCAAACGGAAGGTTCTTTGCTTGGAGCAGAGGCTGTGCATAAGGTTTCTATGCAAGATTTAAAGCTGTCTGACAAAGAAAAAAAAGAAATATCTGTCATGTTACAAGGTGTTTTGTCGGATGTTAAGATATGATTTTTTCAGTTGATGAAATCTTTAATCTTTTAAATTTTGCATTTCGCATTGGCCTGGTAATTTATGTTATTCGGTATTACGTTGTCGGTAAAATTGTACAACAAATTGGTCAAGAAAAGTTTGAGATAAATTCTCTGCGTCAGCAGTACACTATGTGGCGAGAAAAGTCTGCAGATGTTGTAAAAAGAATGAAAGAAGAAGAGCAAGATTTTTTGACGATGCAAGAAAAGTTTATAGTTTGGGATCGGCAAATTACTTTAGCCGCGTCTAAAAGAAAAGCAGATTGCGCGACAAGACAAAGTAAAATTAACGATAGTGCTCATTTTAAGTTACAATCATTTGGGCGACGTAATCTTATGAAAGCAGAACTTCCAAAAATTATTATGGATACAACGCAGGATTTACAGAAAAAATTTAAAGAAGATAGCTCGTTGGGTCATGAATATATCAGCAAAATTCTGGATGGATTACAGGGATAATTGATATGAGATATTCACAGTCACTAGTTGCAAAACAGTATGCCAAGGCTTATATTCGTGAATATATACAAGAATTATCATTGGCCGATATTGAAAATATGAAATCTGCAGTTTCTTTTTTTAGAAGGCATCATAATTTCATGTCACTTATTAGCGTTATCGCTAAGATGCAAGATAAAAAACAGGATTTGATTGATGAAATATTTTCTCATTTTTCATTGCATCAAACATTAAAAAAATTAGTAGAAGTTTTAATAAGGCATAAACGCCTTTTATATTTTGCCCAAGTTTTACAAGATATTTGCTGCTTGTATGTTACATTCCATGGTATTTTAGAGGTAACTATACAGTCAGCAACACCACTTACAGAGTCTGAAATATTAAAATTTGAAACTTTTTTTCAAAAACTTTCTGGCAGACGCATTGTAAGCAGTATGCAGATAAACGAGTCTTTGATTGCTGGCGTTCGCATGCAATCAGAGATTTTTTTATGGGAATATTCGGTAGCAGCACGATTAAGAAAATTAAGTCAGAAATTGTTGATTGAGGGATAATATGAACACAAGAGATCTAGAATTAGTTTCCTTATTGCAAAAAGAATTACAAGATAAGCCACATAAAAAACTAGATGAAGTTGGTGTGGTTGTTCAAGTTGGAGATGGGATTTGTAAGGTCTATGGACTTATGGATGCTATTTATGGAGAGCTTGTTTCTTTTGAGGGTGGAAACAATGGAATCATTTTAAATATGAGTGATGACTTTGTTTCAATTTTTGTTTTATCTCAAACGATCGCTGTTTGTGAGGGTGAAGTCGTAACGCGTACTGGTGAAGCTTTAAAAATTCCAGTTGGTGAGTCTATGCTTGGTCGTGTGATCAATGCGCTTGGAAAACCAATTGATGGACTTGGCGAGATTCTTACAACAGAGTTTCGTTATGTTGAACAAGATTGCCCAAGCATTGTTGAAAGAACGCCAATCACACAATCTTTGCAAACAGGAATTTTAGCAATTGATGCTTTAATACCTATTGGAAAAGGTCAACGAGAATTAATTGTTGGAAATCGCAGCACAGGAAAAACAGCTCTTGCAATCGATGTCATTTTGAATCAAAAGGGCAAAGATGTCATTTGTATTTATGTGTCAGTTGGTCAGCGCCAAGGTAACTTAGCAAGACTTGTTAGCAAATTAGATGAGCATGAAGCGCTTGATTACACCATTGTTATAAGTGCTGATTCAAGCGAAGCTGCTTTAAATCAGTATCTTGTTCCTTATTCTGGCACCGCACTTGGTGAATATTTTATGCACAAGGGCAAAGATGTTTTAATTGTGTATGATGATTTAACTAATCATGCTGTTGCGTATCGTGAAATGTCTCTTTTGATGCGTCGTGCTCCTGGTCGGGAAGCCTATCCAGGTGACGTGTTTTACCTGCATTCAAGACTTTTAGAAAGATCTGCTTGTTTAAAATCTGGTGGTTCAATTACATCGCTTCCAATTATTCAAATTCAAGAAGATGATATAACTGCTTATATCCCAACAAATTTAATATCAATTACCGATGGTCAGTTATTTTTAGATGCTCAACTGTTTAAACAGGGTATTAGGCCTGCTGTCAGCGTTGAACTTTCTGTTTCACGCGTTGGTGGGGCAGCTCAAACTTTAGCTGTTAAAAAAATGTCAAAAGGTCTTCGTTTAGATCTAGCGCAGTATAACGAGCTGTTAAGTTTTGCTCAATTCGGAACAGAGCTGGATGAAATATCTCAAAAACAGTTAAATCGTGGAGCGGTAGCTGTTGAAATTTTAAAACAACAGCAATTTTTGCATTATTCACTTGTTGATGAAGCAATTATTTTATTTATGCTACGGTCGAATATTTTAGATAGCATCCCATTAAAAGATGTTTCTTCTTTCGTTGCAAAAAGCACAAGCTATGTTGCATCTGTGTATCCAGATGTCTACGAAGAAATTAATCGAAGCCAAGATGTATCAGACGCTACCATTGAAAAGCTTAAAGTTATAACGTCTGAATTTGCACAGCTTTTTAAACAAAATGCTTAAAAAATAAACTTTGTACAAATCGCTTATTGCTTAGCCATTCTTTTAAGGGTTGACTTTGTAGACAGTTTGCCGCTTTGTGTGAAGTTTTTATTTGGTTTTTCTTCTTGTGTAACTACTTTTGGAGCAATCGGCTTACTTGGCGCATCTTGATTTAATTTGTCTGACAAAACAGATCTTTCTTTCGTGAGTTGTTGAATTTCTTTTAAGAGTTTTACCTTTTCTGTTTCAAGAGCTGTGAAGTATTCATCTGTTGGCAACTCATCTAGCTTAGCTTGTTTATTTTCTATTTGGCTAGACAATTCTTTTTGGTCAGAGGTTAATGATAAAACATCTTCTTGGTTTAAAATTAAAGCTTTTTCATGGTTTTGTATTTTTGATTTAAGGCTTGTTTGTTCTTCGATAAGATTGCGTAAAATTCCTTGATTGGTTTCTATTAGTTTTGGATCACTGCCAGGATTGTTTGTTAAGTCATTAATTTTGCTTAAGACCTCTTGTGCTGTTTCTTTGTTTTCATCAAGATTATTATTTAACTGACGTAGATCATTTGTTGTTGTTTTGAAATCTTTTTGTTTTTCGTCAATTGATTCAGCTAGGCTTTTAAGCTCGTTTTTATTTCTAGCTATTTCATTGGTAAGGACTTGTCTAGCGTGTTGATTATCGTTTTTAATAGCTTCCTGAGATTTTCTTATTATAGAATCTAATTTTGCATTAGCAGTTTCTAATTTGTTATTTACGTCATTTAGGAGGCCTTGATTATGAGTTTGTAGCTCTGTTTTGATTGTTTGTATTTCTGTTTTTATCTCAGGTGTTTTATTTGGTTTTTTATCTAGCTCTGTTAATTGACTTTCAAGAACGGTTGCTTTTTGGTCAGCAATGTTTTGCGGAGTGAATTTTTCAGAAGGTTTTTGCCCTGGCAGGCTATTGATTGATTCAAAGCTTGAGTCAGAAAGATAGCCTTGAATGGTTCCTGGCAATGCAGCTTCTCTTTGAGCAGCTCTATTTTCTGTATCTTTTTTATCTTTCTCAAGGGTCATTTTTTGCAACAAATCGTTTTGTATTCTTGGATTCTTAATTTCGTTCAACACTTTTGTTTTTAAGGATTCTAAATCTTTGATGAATGTGCCGCTTTTTAGACCACCAAAAAGAAACCCAGATAGCTTGTTTTCTTCTGGAATTCTTGTTTCTATCTTAGACAAAATATCTCTGAGCTGATTAAGGTCCATAGTTTTTAAAGATTCTGGATCATTTAATGCGGTTAGGGTTAGTGTATTAAG
>JAPLIP010000056.1 GCA_026389065.1 Candidatus Dependentiae bacterium | reverse complement strand
GCGAAATTTTAGAATAACGAATTTTAGTTATCGATTTAAATAAAATACCCCAGGCGCAAATTTTTAAGCCAGTGGTATTTTATTTCGCATGGTATTTTATTTCGCAGAGCTACAGTATTTACTTTTTCTCATCCGAATCTAAAAACTTTTGCCAGTCAGCTTCATACTCACTTGACTGAGGACCGTGCCATAATTCATCGACAATATCTGGTCGAGATTTTACATATTTGTCGTACGCAATTTTATATTTTAAATACTTTTCATGTTCAATTTTCATGTCAGCCAAGTCTTGCTGCGAAAGTTCATCTTTGCCAATCAAATCAACGTAGCCTGAATCGTCTTGTGCCAAAATTATAAAATTGAAGTTTTATCGTCTACGAAAGTTGATCCATCCATTTTATACTGGCCTAAAATGTCAAAGCCGCAGCTTGTAAGCATGTCGCTTAGTTGTGATGCACTATAAATTTGCAGTGTAAAATGGTTTTGATTTTTTTAGTTTTGCCATCAGCGCTTGTAATTTATATCTATTTTGTATTAATTTCTATTTTGTAAAAGAGTAATAATTGCTTGAAGCCGATTAGAAAAAGCTGTTCCTGATGAGAATCTCGTTCCCTCTAAGCTGTGTGCAAAAGCAAGATATGACCCATGATTATTACCAAGCATAGCCCGACATTGAAGATTAACATCGGCTCTATGTTGCAAGAGAAGTCTAACATTTTCAACATGGCCACAGATAATAGCTGCTCGCAAAGGAGTCATGCCGCATCCTGCCTCACAATTAGGATTTGCCATTGCTACCAAAAGACGTTCAACAAGATCTGATTTGTTTTCACTAGATGCATGTACAAGCGCAGGAGCAGAAAAATCTTCATAATCTATAATTTTATTAACATTTGACCAATCTATTTTGTGTTCCAAGGATTCATATCGACATAGTGGTCCCGCCCAAGTAACAGACTCAGCAACGAAAATACAAGCGAACATAACAATTTTTACATAATTTTTTTTCATAAAGTCCCCTAAAGGTTAATGCTTAATTCTTTGTGTTATCATGGTTTTTATAATACCAAAAGGGATTTTTGATTACTAGAAGAATAAAATGAAAACCATTAAAGATCTTATAAAAAATTCACAAAAAAATAGCCAGCAACTACAAAAGTGTGCGGGCTTTACGAAATAACAAAACTGCTGCAAATATTTTTTAATTTAAACTTTTCTTTTGATTTGCTGGCAGCGCCTAAGCGTACCCCAACAGGCGAAGATTGGTGCCCAGAGATGGAATCGAACCACCGACACTGTGCTCTTCAGGCACATGCTCTACCACTGAGCTACCTGGGCGTAATTTAGATTTTCAAATATTGAAAAAAAGAATGAATTTTTGATCAATTCACTGTTTAGAATACCCCTAGCTCCAATCTTTGTCAAGAAACCTTCAATTGATTGTGATACTTTATTTTCTTTTTTGAAAAAATACATAAGATTGACATGTGAGGTATGATAATCATAAGACGATGTAAAAAAAAAAGAAGGATTAGTGGAATGAGGGTGCTCGCATCTGGATCTTATAATGTTGCTTGGTTTAAATTAGCCGATTTTATATCTCGTGGAGAAAAGGAACGAGCCTTAAGCATTCATAGATTGCTTATGCATTCAGTCCAAGATGTTGCAATAGCATATCAATTAGAGGGAGATATTTTACTAGCGTTTGATGATAATGCGGCACTTGATAGATATCATGTCGCTGCGAATTTATATAAAAAATCCGGAAAAATTCAACAAGCCATAAGCGTTTATGAGCATGTTTCTTTATTTAAAGAAGATGAAAATGTCTATGAAGCCCTTCTTGATATTTATATGTTTATGCAAAATAAATCAGGGATATTAGAAACATTTTCTAGGCTTGCAAAGGTTTGTTTAAAAAAAGAAAATATTTCTCATCTGGATCATTTATTTCAGCGATATCTTTTAGAAAGCTCGAAAACAATGCAAGCTCGCTTGAGTGCCCGCTTTGTTCGAGCTATTTTATTGTACGACGAGCAAAATATAGATATTTCTAGCTACACATATCAAACTCTTGATTTATTTAAAGAGTCTTTAAGCATTGCCTCAGATATTTCAGAGCCTTCATCTTTTGTAACTGGTAATCAAGGAATGATGCATTGTGTCGATGCTAGCCAGTCTGAATGCATGGACTTACAAAGATTTTTAGCCGACTTAAAAGCATTAGATAATCCAGAGTACTTAAAAGCTATAAAGTATTTAGAAACTAACTTTTAAAGAATTTATTCATTTTAAAAAAGGAGATCATGAAGAATTCAAATATTTCACGAGGAATTATTTTAGGCATTGTTTTTATAAGCATGCCTTTAGACTCTAGATTTGATAAAAAAAGAAGAGATGATAATAAAAATCAAAATATAGAAGTGGTAAAATCAGGAGATGATATGTTAAATAAAGCTGATCAAAAAATAAGCGAAATTATGCTTAATAAGCTGCTCGCAAGTGAAGCCGTAATGCTCATTCAAACATTAAATTATCATTGGAATTTAGTAGGTCCTGAGTTCCATGATTACCATTTATTATTTGATAAACAGTACAACGTGCTTTTTGCGGATATGGATAAACTTGCAGAACGCGTTCGTGCTATCGGCGGTCAAGCTGCTGGCTCTATGAAAGAGATTTTAAGCATTTCGCCTTTAAAAGAAGATACGGGTAAATTACCAGAACCTAAAAAAATGGTGGTTAATCTTTTGAAACAGTATGAAAGTTTAATTGAGCAACTCCGAGATGGAATTACTCATCTGGAAAAATCAAAAGATTATGGCACTCGAAAATTTTTAGAAGATTTAATTGAACAACATGAAAAAACAGCATGGATGCTGAGAGCTTTGACTGGTAAGCAGTAAAATTACAAATCGAGAGTTCCAGAAATATTAATATCTTCAAGCTGTGAAACTAAATCAAGATTTAAAGAAATCATTTTTTTGGTCGTGATTTTAATAGTTTTGCCATTTTCTTGATATTGCATACGAAGGGGGATTTTTCCTCCTTCTATTTTTTTGATCATTTCAATGTGGGCAAGCGTAGCATCATCAGGAAGTTGCAAAGTCACTTGATTGATTTTATCCCACTCTTGAAATATGAGTTCTAGTGGAACCATTTGATTTGCTTTAATTTTGCATGTTGATTGCGCAGCAATATCCAAAGAGCCTTTGACTACAAAAATAGAATAATCTTGCAACCATGGTTCAATTACTTTAAAAAGTCGTGGGAAAATAATGATTTCAGCGTGATTGTGTAAATCTTCGATTTGAACAAAAGCCATTTTATCACCTTTTTTTGTTGATATTATTTTCTTTTGGATTAAAAGTCCGCATGTGATAACCGTTGGCTCTTGCTCTACATTTGCAGGCATGGTTTTGAGTTGCTCTAAGATCTCATTAATGGTTTTTGTTGGAATCCAGTCAAGTTGCTTTTCATGCGTTTGCAAAGGGTGCGAGCTAATATAAAAACCCAAAACTTCTTTTTCTTTTTCGAGCTTTTCTTTGTTTGACCATTCTGGTTTTGCGGCAAAACTGTAAGCTTGTCCTTGCTCTGTTGTAGATTTACTCGATCCAAAAAGCTGCATTTGACCAGTCAGTTTATGTTCTTTTATTTCTAAGGCTTCTTCGATAATATGTGCAAGTTCGTTAAATTTTTGTGCTCTGTTACCTGAAAGCTCATCGAGCGCACCAGCACTAATTAAATTCTCTAAAACTCTTTTGTTTGAGGTTCTTAGATCAATTCTTTCACACAAGTTTAAAATATCTTTAAATGGTCCAGACTTTTCTCTTTGCGCAATAATATTTTGCAAAGAGGCTAAGCCGATATTTTTAATACCTTGCAGGCCAAATAAAATTTTGTCACCAACGATAGAAAAATCCACTTGAGAATTATTTATGCTTGGGGGTAACAGATCGATTCCCATGTCGCGAGCTTCTTTTAAATAGAAAGCCATTTTTTCAGCATTGCCAGATTCTAAAGAAATTAAACAGGATGCAAATTCGCATGGGTAGTTAGCCTTTAAGTAAGCTGTTTGATAGGCAATAAGTGCGTATGCTGCCGAGTGAGATTTGTTAAAACCATATCCAGCAAAGTAAGCCATGAGTTCAAAAAGTGCATCTGATTTTTTATGATTAAATCCCTTGCCGTCTGCGCGCTCAACGAATAATTTTTTTTGCTCTGCCATGACGTCAGCTTTTTTCTTACCCATTGCCCTACGCAAAATATCAGCTTCTCCAAGAGAATATCCACCAATGACTGAAGCAATTTTCATAACCTGTTCTTGGTAAACAATAACTCCGTAGGTTTCTTCTAGGACGTCTTTTAATTCATCAAAGAAATAATCGATTTTTTGTTTTCCATGCCGACGTAAAATATAATCATCAACCATTCCAGAGTTTAGTGGTCCAGGGCGATAAAGTGCGTTAACTGCAATAATATCTTCAAACTTATCAGGCTTTAATTTTCTTAAAACTTCTTTTAATCCATCAGACTCTAATTGAAAGACACCAGATGTTTTACCGGCTTGAATTAATTCAAATGTTTTTATGTCATCTAATGGAATGTGATCAATGTCGATGATAATGTTTTTGTGCTTTTTAATTGAATTGAGTGTGTTTTTAACCAGAGTTAAGTTTTTTAGTCCCAAAAGATCGATTTTTAAAAAACCGATGCTTTCAAGTTCTGTCATCGCATACTGCGCAACAATAGAATCATCTTTTGGTGGAATAAAAATAGGAAGCATCTCATGGGTGGGTTCAGGAGTGATGACAATTCCAGCCGCGTGTTTTGATGCATGACGAGTGACGCCTTCAAGTTTGAATGCTATGTCAAAAATATGTTTTATAGTTGGATTGTTAGCAATAAGTTCTTTAAGTTTTGGTTCTTGGTCCAAAGCTTCTTTTAGAGAAATTTTTAATTGGTCTGGAACAAGTGCCGTAATCATGTTTGATTCTTCAAAGGGTAGTCCAAGAGCACGAGCTACATCTTTGATTACGCCTTTTGCAAGCATAGTCCCAAAGGTAATAATTTGGCACACTTTATCGTGTCCATATTTGTCTTTAATATAATTAATAACCGTTTCACGGCCTTCAATACAAAAATCGATATCGATATCTGGCATACTGACACGTTCAGGATTTAAAAAACGTTCAAAAAGTAAATTGTATTTGAGCGGATCAATATTTGTAATTTCTAAACACCATGCAACCAGCGCTCCTGCTGCAGAACCACGACCAGGGCCAACAGGGATATCATTACGCCGAGCCCACATGATAAAATCACTTACAATTAAAAAATATCCAACAAATCCCATTTCAATAATAAGATTCATCTCAAGTTCAAGTCGGTCTATGTATTTTTGTTTTTCTTCGATAGGAAATCTATTTTTTTTAGCTAAAGTTTCAAGTCCATCACGACATAAATTTTGAAAGTGCTGTTCAGGCGTTAGATTTTCAGGGGTTTTAAATTGTGGGAAAAATAATTTATTTGTTTCAAATTCAAAGTTGCACATATCTGCGATCTTGCCAGAATTGTAGACAGCATCAGGATTATCTTTAAAGATAGAAAGCATTTCTGTTTCTGATCTCATGTAGGCACGACATTCTTTAAAGCTAAAGCGAGTAGGGTCGTCAAAGCGTTTTCCTGTACCAATTGCAAGCATTGTTTCATGCGCTTCATGATCTTCAAGTCCAAGATAGTGACAATCTGTTGTAGCTACCATGCCAATGTCTAACCTTTTGCCAAGTTCAAAAAGTTTTTTGTTCATGACTACTTGTTCTTCTTGGTCTTCTGGTTGCACTTCAAGATAAAAACGATCTCTTCCAAATCGATCAAGAAACCAATTAATCTGTTTTAATGCAAGTTCATCTTGGCCATTTTTTAACAGTTGCGGAATATGACCGCCCAAACAAGCACTCGTGACAATAAGCCCTTCGCTGTGCTTATCAAGCATGTCGTAATCAATTCTAGGTTTAAAGTAAAAACCTTTTTGGTATGAAAAAGCTATGAGTTTGCATAGGTTTTTATAACCAATATCGTTTTGGACTAAAATGATAAGATGATAATATTTTTTATCAACAGAGCGTTGATCAACGTCTTCTGTGATATAAGCTTCCATGCCAAGAATAGGTTTGATGCCAGCTTTTTTACAAAGTTGGAAAAATTTTACAGCACCAAAAATATTTCCATGATCTGTTATAGCAAGAGCCTTTAGTCCTTGCTTTTTGGCATGATCAACAAGCTTTGGAAGCGTTATCGCTCCATCGAGCAGCGAATATTCCGTGTGAAGATGTATGTGGGTAAAATGTTTTGTCATATCACAGTTACGTTTAAAAGTGCCAAGTTGTTATAAAATATTTTGTGCTTGCTCGCGAGCTTTTTCTAGGTCAGCTTTTATATCAATGGTAAGCGAGCTGATAGATATTTGTGAGCACTTTGATGCAATCGTGTTGGTTTCGCGATTTAATTCTTGCATCGTAAAATCAAGCTTTTTGCCCTTAGAGAGAGCATCTTGTTCAAGAAGTTGAATAATGCTTTTTACATGTGATGCTGCTCGAACTGTTTCTTCATTGATGTCAATTTTTTCAAGTTCTGCCAGAAGAGTGATTTTTTGATTTTCAAGTAAACAGTTATCAACAGAAAGTTCTTGATTTACAGACAGCTGTAATTTTGTAATGAGCTCTTCAAGCTCTTTTTTCTTAATGACAATAGCTTTTAAGGATGCTTTTTTTATTAAAACTAATTTTTTTGCAATTTCTTTGACATGAGAATTAATATCATCAGCTAAAATTTTACCTTCTGTTTTGCGAGTAACAATTAAGCTATCAGCAAGGTTTTCAATTGCGGCTAAGATCTTTTCTTCTGTTTTGCTGTTTAGGATTTCTTCTTCAACGTGCAAAATATTTGGAAGCTGAAGAAGTGTCGCAAGAGACACTTCTTCTTTGAGATTACAAGTTTTTTGGATTGTTTTGATAGCATCCATGTATCCAGAGATTGTCGTCAATGATGGAATTACAGAATGCTTTGTTGAATCTTGTTGTACCTTTATCGTGAGATAGACGTGACCACGTTCTAATTTTTTTTTCAAAATACGATGAATTAGCACTTCTAAATTGTTGATGATGTAAGGCAATTTGCAAGTTGCTTCAAAATATCTAGAATTTAGAGATTTTAAATGCAACGAAAGTGAAAGTTTTTCTGTGCTGTTTATGGCAATTTCAACAATTTCAGATGAAAATCCGGTCATACTTTGGGTCATAAAGGTACTCATTTATCCGATATTGGTGTAGACGTTTTGTACGTCGTCATATTCTTCTATTTTTTCAAGTAAATTGAATGCTTTTTCTTCAGCGTCTGCTTCTAAGGTTACAAAATTTTGTGCAACCCATTCAATTTGTGAATCGTCAATTTTAATGTTTAATTTTTTTACAGCTTCAGTAACTTCATGCAAGCTTACTAGAGGCATGCTGATAGTTAAAGTGCCATTTTCAATTGAAATATCTTTGATGTCAAACTCAATTAATTGTTCAAAAAGCGAGTCTTCTGTTAGTCCTTCTGGTGTATGAGCTCGGACAATTCCAAGGCGCTCAAACATCCAATTTAAAGAACCAGTCTCTGCAAGGTTTCCACCATTGCGAGAAAATATATGGCGAAGATCAGCAACAACTCGATTTTTATTGTCAGTTAAAACTTCAATTATTATAGCAGCTCCAGATGGTCCATGTCCTTCGTAGGTGATTGCTTCATACATGACACCAGGAAGTTCTCCAGTTCCTTTTTTGATAGCGCGCTGAACATTTTCAGCAGGCATATTGATCTCTTTTGCTTCTTCAACTAAGTGACGAAGTCTTGGATTACCCGCAGGATCGCCGCCTGATTTTGCAGCAATGGTTATTTCTCTTACAAGCTTGGTAAATTCTTTACCACGCTTTGCATCTTCTTTTGCTTTTTTATGCTTAATATTGGCCCATTTGGAATGACCTGACATGTTTATGACTCCTCACATGCAAAAATCGATCAATACATCTTGAATTTTGTACACGATATAAGATTAACTTTTTACAATAAGTTTGTCGAATAAGGGTTAAAAAAGTCAAAGCGCTAAAAAATATTTTTT
>JAPLIP010000055.1:12500-18269 GCA_026389065.1 Candidatus Dependentiae bacterium | reverse complement strand
CGAACATTTTTGGTTTAGCGTTAAACATGGCATCAAAAAGATAATGGAAACAATGAAATCGGAAATAATAGAAGCTGCTTGTCATTTCTTTGGAGAAAAAAGCAATGCTTAATGATTTAGGCTATATGAATCAAGATTGTGTTTTTTGTAAGATTGTTTCTGGTCAGATCCCAAGTAAAAAAATTCAAGAAACTGATGATTTAATAGTCGTTAAAGATTTGCATCCACAAGCGCCAATTCATTATTTAATTATTCCTAAAAAGCATATCAAAAATATTCAGTCCTGTAGCCAGCAGGACCAGCTTCTTTTTGGATCTGTTTTTTTGATGGCACAAAAACTTTCTCAAGAAATACCAGGCGCGCAAGAGTTCAAATTAATTTCTAACAATGGCGCATCTGTTGGGCAGTCTGTTTTTCATATCCATATTCATTTTTTGGCAGGAAATAGTTCTTTAACGCATACTGCTTAAGCTTACAAAACCTTGGACAAAAACTTTTTAATTTTGTGTGAGTATAGATCTTGCTCTTTTAAGTGGTATGTTGCGTGGCTATCATGAGTAATCCACCAAGATTCATGTTTGTTTAATTCGTGTGTTAGGTTTTGAATTGGTGCGATTGGTACGTATGGATCATTGGTGCAGTGTATGAAGAATATGGGGCATTTTGCATTTTTTAAACATGTTTCGATATTGTCGACCTTTGAATGATGATTTTTAAGAACGCATCTATAAAAAAGTCTAATTAAATAACTAATTGGTTTTGCAAACCATGAAAAGTAGCTGTTTTTAAAATAACTTTGTGTTTCTGCGTGTACCGTTGGTTCAACAATATCAGTAAGTCTGAGCCAGCCACTATCAAAAATAATACCTTTGACTGATGAAGCGCTAGGGTTGTCTGTGTTTTGTAGATGATCTATCGCTTTTAGGCTATGAAAAGCACCAGAGCAAATGCCATGAATAACTATATTGTGTGTGATTTTATTTTCAGAATTATATCGTTGTAAGAAATCAATTGCTGCGAGTATGTCTTGATATTCCGATGATCCATATTGTTTTAAATTATTATATGAAAAAAGCGAGCCATCACTTTCCTGGTGTCCTCGTGCATCGAAAAATAAAAAGTTGTACGGTTGATTTTCTAGCAGAGCGTAAAAAGATGTCATTCCTTCTTTTGTTCCTGGATAAAAGCCAGCACAATACAAAATAGTACCCTTTATTTTTTTAGTTTTGCTTTGATCTAAAAACGATGCGCAGATTTTGAAATTGTCTTTTGTGGTAAAGCATGTTTTTTTAAATCCTTTTGAAGTTAGAATTTGTTGAACGGCCAAACTATTTTTTAAGGTTACGGTGTCAAAGAGTTGTGATATGTCACTATTTGATTTGGGTGATAAAGTCGTTGTCAGCAAGCTGCTTAGTAGGCTTAGAAATAAGAAGTGTGTCTTCATGGTCTCCTAGGGTTTATACATTCGTTTCTTTAAAGGCTATCATTTGTTTTTTTGTTTACAATTATTTGGTGCTTTTAAAAATATTGATTAGGCTCTCTGGCAAAGAGTGTTAGTTGTTTTTTTAGGAGAGTGTTGTGCAGATTTTGTTAATTTTTCTATCTATTTTCTTTTCTGTTTTGTCTACGGCTATGATGAGCTATCTTGCTATGAGTACGCAACTTGGCCCATGGGTAGCGCCAGTTTTTGTGGTGGTATGTATGGTTCTTGCAATGCCGCTTACCTCTAAAGATTGGTTTAAAAAATATGTTATTGTAACTATTGCTGCTGGATCAATTGGTGGAATGGTTGGTACGTGCCTTGGGCTTACGTGGCCAGCCTTTTATTTTTTACATGAGCGAGCATTTGAGCTTTCTATGAAGTCTCCACTGACCTTTGCGAGCAATGCTTCTCTGTTTGTTTTTTGTGCAGGCCTTCCTGCTTTTTTGATAGCTTATTTTTTCAAAGATTATTTAATCGTTCATAGAAAGCTGCCATTTCCTATGAGTAAGTTGATACATGATATTGTTTACATTAATAATGCTCGGTCTAGCCAGAACATGATGGCTCAAGGTCTAATGGCTTCATCTGCTTGGAACGTGCTATTGTTTGCACAAAGAGTATTTTTGCAACCATATTTGCTATCTTTGCATATGATTCCAATGCTTATTTCTATTGGTTTTGTGGCAGGAAGATTGAGCACGATTTCGCTTTTGATTGGGATTGTTTCAAGAAAGTTGTCTTTGTATCTAAGGAATCAATATTTTGTTTCATCTCCTGACAAAGAGTTTATTGTGACTTTTTGCTCAGGTGTGTTTCTAGCATTAATTATAACGCAAGTGTTTCTGTATCTTTTTAAAAATAGGAGTAATGAGTATCAAGCTTTTACGCTGTCTGGTTTTTACTCGAGCCTGGTAAGGCGATTGAATTCAAAGTATAAAGTGATTTTGTTTGCCGGTGGCATATTTATACCAGTTGTGTTTTTGCATGCATGGTCTGTTTCATTGATGGCTCAGGTATATTTACTTTTTGCATTGCTCTCTGTTGCTTATTATGTTTGTGTCATTGTTGCAAAAATTGGAGTGATTGATTTGTCGGTTTTTGTATGGCTTATCTTACTTCCTCTTTCATATCTTTATTCTGGAAATCAATTAACGAGTGTTGTTTGCGTTTCTGTTTTCTCTATGCTTTGTATTGGACTGATTGTAGATCTTTTGTTTTCTTATAAATTGGCTGAATTATCAAATATTTCATATGAAAGAATTCTGCGATATCAAATGCTTGGGTTTGTGGTTGCTATGATGAGTTCAGGATTTATAATTTGGAGCTATTTAAATACATTTAAGCTTGGTTCTTTTGATTTACTTGCTCAGTCGGCACAAGAGTTTAATGTGATGATCCAGTTTGGAACGTATGACCATGGTGTGGTTATTGTGGGTTTTGTCTTTGGGTTGATTTTCAGGCTTATGGTTCCTGAGCCATTAGTCGTGGTGGGTGCAATGTTAATGCCTGCATCAGTTACGTTTTGGTTGGTTTTGGCGGGTGCTTTTTCATATTTTATAAATAACTGTCAACGTTTCTACCCATTTTGGTTTGGAGTCTATGCTTCACACGCTTTATGGATGATGATTTGGGCTTTGATTTAAACAAATAAAAACAGGCTAAGGTCGTGAAATCTAAGCCTGTTTTTGTTAAAGATTCTATGATTTTTTTATGCCCTTATATATAAGGAGTAGATTTACGCAATAATTTGTTAATTTATTGTTGGTTTGCCCCTTGTGCAATGAGATAACTTTCAATGAAATCTATAAGGTCTCCATCCAGGACAAGTTCTGGTTGAAAATGTTCTTTGTTTGTTCGATGGTCTTTAACCATTTTATAAGGATGAAGGACATAAGATCTGATTTGAGATCCCCATTCTGCTTTCTTTTTTTCAACGACAGTTTTTGCTGCTTCTTCGAGTCTTTGTTTTTGTCTTAATTTTGCCATGAGCATTTTCATGGCAGTTTCTCGGTTTTGGATTTGTGATCGTTCAATTTGGCATTGCACGACTATGTTTGTGGGAATGTGAGTGATTCGAACTGCAGATTCTGTTTTGTTAACGTGTTGTCCCCCAGCTCCACTTGCTCGGTAAGTGTCAACGCGTAAGTCTTTTGTGTCAATTTCTATTTTTTCGCAGGGTGGAAGCTCTGGCACTAGAGTAACTGCAGCAAATGAGGTGTGCCTTCTTTTGTTTGCGTCAAAAGGAGAAATCCTTACAAGTCTGTGAATACCATGCTCTCCTTTAAGCAGTCCGTATGCATTATCACCTTTAATATAAAGAGTCGCTGATTTAATACCTGCTTCTTCTCCAGCATTGTGTTCAACGATAGATGCTTGGAGTTTGTTTTGTTCGCAGAATCTAAGATACATTCTCAGGATCATGTCAGCCCAGTCTTGCGATTCTGTTCCTCCTGCGCCTGAGTTTATAGAAAGAAAGCAAGAAGAGTGGTCATATTCTTCAGTGAGCAGTAGCTCTATTTTAAAGATGAGTGTTTGCTTGATAAGCCGATTGATTTCAATGCCAAGGTTTGCCGTTTCTTTTTCGTCATCGGCAAAGAGATCTAGTAATTCATTTAGCTCGCCAAAGCTTTTTATTGTTTTGTTGTATTGCTCAGAGGTGCCCTTTATTTTTTGGAGAGCCTTTAAGATAGAGCCGCTGTTTGGATTTTTCCAAAAATCAATATCGTTGCTTTCGCTGGTAAGGGTGTTTAATTGGTTTTCAAGGCTTGAGGATGCCCAATACTCTTTGATTACTTTGATGTGGGGTTCAAGGTTTTTAAGCTTTTCTTTGAGTTGGTCTGTTATTACCATGTTTCTTTTCATTATAAGTGATTAATATATGCCAACAGTATACTAAGTTTTGATTTTCAAAAAAACGATTCAATAATAAAGAGTCTTTTTTGTTAGAATATGTACAAAGATTTATAAAGTTTTTTAAAAATATTTTAAAAAAATATGAAGATTTTTAATAAAATTGGTCGACAATGTGCTGTTTTGTTAAAAAAATCCTATTTTTCTTAAACTTGATCAAGGAAGTGAATTGGTCTCGCAAAAGCGTATTTTAAAAGGCTTTTTTGAAAAAAAGATGTGCTTTGGTTGGTTGATTTTTGCTCGCAAAAGTGCAAAAAATATAAATTTTTAAAAAAGTGTGTAATTTCTTGCAAATATTGTTGACTTTGCTGATGATTGGGGGTATTCTTCTATTTGTAATCAGTTGAAATCCAAGACATCAGAAGGCGATTAAAAGCCGGAGTCGATGTCAAAAATTAAGAAGTTTACTAAAACTCTACCTCTAAAAAGGGGTCGATTTTAAATCTTTGAAATATCATAAGAATATAGAAAAAATGCATGCGTATCCGTTAAAAGATACGCGGGTAAGATTCTAAAGTAAAACCTTTATCAATTTTAAATTTTGTGATGGAGAGCTTGATCCTGGCTCAGAATGAACGTTGGCGGCGTGCCTAACACATGCAAGTCGAGCGTGAAAGTATTTCGGTATGAGTAAAGCGGCGAACGGGTGAGTAACGCGTGAGAATCTACCTTTTAGTGAAGAATACCTTTGGGAAACTAAAGTTAATGCTGCATATGTCTCGTAAGAGAGAAAGATGGCCTCTTTGCTGTCGCTAAAAGATGAGCTTATATTCTATTAGTTAGTTGGTGGGGTAAAGGCCTACCAAGACTATGATGGATAACCGGCCTGAGAGGGTGTACGGTCACATTGGAACTTAGACACGGTCCAAACTCCTACGGGAGGCAGCAGTGAGGAATATTGCACAATGGGCGAAAGCCTGATGCAGCGACGCCGCGTGGAGGATGACGGTCTTCGGATTGTAAACTCCTGTTAAGTGGGAAAAAAGAACCGTTGTTAATAGCAGCGGGAGATGATGGTACCACTAGAGAAAGCACCGGCTAACTTCGTGCCAGCAGCCGCGGTAATACGAGGGGTGCAAACGTTATTCGGAATCACTGGGCGTAAAGGGTCTGTAGACGGCGAAACAAGTCAGTTATAAAATCTCTTGGCTTAACCAAGAAACTGTAACCGAAACTGTTTTGCTTGAGGATGGAAGAGAGAAGCGGAATTCTCGGAGTAGCGGTAAAATGCGTAGATCTCGAGAGGAACACCGATGGCGAAGGCAGCTTCTTGGTCCATTTCTGACGTTGAGGGACGAAAGCGTGGGGAGCAAACAGGATTAGATACCCTGGTAGTCCACGCTGTAAACGATGATCATTAGATGTCAGGTCGCAAG
>JAPLIP010000055.1:0-10000 GCA_026389065.1 Candidatus Dependentiae bacterium | reverse complement strand
GGTTGAATATTCCTGTACCGCTTAAAAGCGTTTGAGTGAAGGGGTGACGCAGGAGGATAGGCTAACTTGACATATGGTTCGTCAAGCTAAGCGCAAAGGTAGACTCTAATGGCAAATCCGTAGAGTCGTTATAAACTGAAGCGTTATGGGCATTCTGATCCCTAGTGGAGAAGTGTGTTTAGTTGATTCCACGCTGACTAGAAAAACCTCTAGCGAGCTTTTGAGCGACCGTACCGTAAACTGACACAGGTAGACGAGTAGAGAATACTAAGGCGTTGAGATAACTATCATTAAGGAACTCGGCAAAATAGCTCCGTAACTTCGGGATAAGGAGTGCCTACGGCGTGAAAGCGTCTGTAGGTTTCAACAAAGAGGCCCAAGCGACTGTTTAACAAAAACACAGGTCTCTGCAAACTCGAAAGAGGAAGTATAGAGGCTGACGCCTGCCCAGTGCTGGAAGGTTAATAGGAGGGGTTATTCGTAAGGAGAAGCTCTGACTTGAAGCCCCAGTAAACGGCGGCCGTAACTATAACGGTCCTAAGGTAGCGAAATACCTTGTCGGGTAAGTTCCGACGCGCATGAATGGCGTAACGACTTGGGCGCTGTCTTGATGATAGACTCAGTGAATTTGTAGTATCGGTGAAAATGCCGATTACCTGCGGCTGGACGGAAAGACCCCGTGCACCTTTACTATAGCTTGACATTGATTTTTGGATAAGTCTGTGTAGGATAGGCGGGAAGCTATGATGTTACGACGCAAGTTGTAGCGGAGCTGTCCTTGAAATACCGCCCTTATTTGTTTAGAAATCTAACTCTGAATATCCGTAATCCGGACAGAGGACATTGTCTGGTGGGTAGTTTGACTGGGGTGGTCGCCTCCCAAAGAGTAACGGAGGCATTCAAAGGTTCCCTCATAGCGAATAGAAATCGCTTGTAGAGTGTAAAAGCAGAAGGGAGCTTGACTGTAAGACATACAGGTCGAGCAGGTGCGAAAGCAGGATTTAGTGATCCAGTGGTTCTGTATGGAAAGGCCATTGCTAAATGGATAAAAGGTACGCCGGGGATAACAGGCTGATCTCCTCTAAGAGTTCACATCGACGAGGAGGTTTGGCACCTCGATGTCGGATCATCGCATCCTGGGGCTGAAGAAGGTCCCAAGGGTTTGGCTGTTCGCCAATTAAAGCGGTACGTGATCTGGGTTCAGACCGTCGTAAGACAGGTCGGTCCTTATCCGCCGTAGGCGCAGGGTATTTGAGAGAGGCTGTCCTTAGTACGAGAGGACCGGGATGGGTAAACCTCTGGTGTTCCAGTTGTTCCCCAAGAGCAACGCTGGGTAGCCAAGTTTATAAGAGATAACCGCTGAAAGCATCTAAGTGGGAAACTCGTCTCAAGATTAGATACCCCGTGGGTTGAGAGACTCACATTAAGACTCCTTGTAGACTACGAGGTTGATAGGCTGGATGTGTAAGTACAGTAATGTATTAAGCTAACCAGTACTAATAAGTCGAACGTTTTAATCACTGTTTTATTTTTAAAAAGTAGTGAGATAATTGCAGGGTAGTTGTTTGTAACTTAGGTTATGAACGGTATTTGACAGTAAATTACAAACATTTTCACAGGAATGCATTCGTGCATTTACTGTAAATGGATTACAAGAAAAAATATTTGAAAAATTTCTGGTGCATATAGCTTTAGGGAAACACCCGTTCCCATCTCGAATACGGAAGTAAAGTCTAAAGCGCTGATGATACTTGGTTGGTAACGGCCTGGGAAAGTAAGTTGTGCCAGTTTTAAAATTCCCCGGAATTATGTTCCGGGGAATTTTTTTGTTTAATTTGAATTATTTAATTTGAAGTTTTTGAAATTTAAGAGCTGTTTTGCATTTTGAACTTCATCACGTTTTTAAAAAGATATCAAAAGGTTCAGCTTCTTTATTCTAAGCTTCTTTATTCATTGAATGGGCTTCTTCTGTCAAATCAGTTGGTTGAGTTCCCTGATCAACTTTTTCTGCAGCATGATCTTCTGGCTTGATTAGGTGTATTCCTGTATCGGTATGTTTTTCTTCTGGATGGATCATTTTTAAGTTAATTCCATGAATATTTTGCTCAGATTGATTCATTTTAATGCTATGCATATCACTTTCTATGTGGTGAGCATTCATTTGAGATTTTTTTATCTCAGCTTGTTTGATTTGTTCATCGCTTTGGTAGGCAGGAATAGTAACCATTTGACCATCTTTTAGGTTATTAAAATCTAGTCTTAAGATTTGTTTTCTTACATTGTTGAACTCTTTTAGCTTGTCAGTATATTCTCTATATCTTGCTGCTTGGTTGTGCTCATCTGTTTTTATTTGTGAAACTAAAATTACACCATCCTCTGTTTCTTTTGTTGTTTCTCTGTTTTTTAAAAAGTTCAAATAAGTTTGCGCGTCTGTTTCAGGAACAAAAGAAACTCTAAATTGTGGATTTTGGTTGGGAAATTGTGCATGTGCATCGTTTGGTTTGATTAGTTCGAGATTTTGTTTTGAGTTTTCTTTTGAAAAGATTAATCGTTGTGATGTGTTACCATATTCTACATAAACCCATATGTTTTCTTCGCAGCTGGGCATAGTGAGCGTGATTTCTTTGGTTTCATCGAGTGGATATCGATCACTTTCTAATTTTTCAATTTCTTGATTCATCCAAATTTTTGGTTTTGTTTGAGTTTGTATCGATAGAATCGATAGTAATGTAAAAAGAACCTTTTTTGAGTATTTCATAAAACCCTCCATTTTGAAATGTTGCCTAGCACACTGCAAGGCTTATGTTTTCAGTTTGGCATAACAAAGTAGTGAAAAACAAGAGTTTTAATAATTATTTTTCATTAATAATCGTTAAGGTATGCTGTTTTAGTCCGTAAAAGATACGAAAAGTTTTTTTTGATGTCTGATAAAAATAAAACAAAAGAGATTTTTTACTTGGATAGTAGTTCTTAGAGATTGAATCGTTGCTTAGAAACGATGTGCAATGTTGAAGTTGTTAAAACGTTTATAATCTAAAAATGGTAAAATATATGATGCAAGTAGAGTTTGAAGCTAAGTTTTTTGTGAATTTTGATAAAATAAAAACAAAAATGAAAGATTTGGGTGGAAATCCTTTAAGAAGTCGTGGTTTAATGAGGCGCTTTATTTTCCAAGATAAAGAGAACTTGAATCAATGGATTCGCGTTCGAGATGAACTTGAATATGTAGCATTGACCTTAAAATCATTTGATCCAAGCGCAAAAGACTCTATTGAATCTGTTAAAGAGCTTGAAATAAGAGTGTCAGATTTTGAGAAAACTGCTGAGATCTTTGAGTGTTTGGGATATAAAAAATCGCTGTATATGGAAAATTATCGAGAAATTTGGAGCCTGCAAGATTGCTTGGTGATGTTTGATGAATTACCAGGGATAGAGCCGTTTATAGAGATTGAGGGGCCAAACAAGCACTCTGTTGAGCATATAGTTAGTATTTTAGGACTCGATATAAAGACTGCTATGTATGGACCAAACAGCCTATTATATGAAAAAAAATATGGGATAACAAAGGCCGAGTTTGGTGGGCTTACAGAAATTACTTTTGCATGCCATCCTGGCATGAGTAGCTATAAAAAGTAAAGGCAGCATTTTTAATGGGTAATTCTTTATGGTATTCTATAATCATCTTGTATTCACGTTATTAAAGGTAATTTGCCAAATTTAAGAGCTGTAAAAAATGACAGTTTTTATTATAGTTTTCGCAAAATTTTGACAAAGATTATTTGTAAAAAGCATAATAGAAACATTCAAGATTGATTAAAATACCTGTCTTAAAAATATGTAAGGTTGTCATATGATTTTATCAAACAAACAAAAAGTATTTATATTTATTTTATTGTCGTTTTTTAAACAGATTGTATTTTCTTGCTGCGCAAGTCCAATTTCTGTAACGATTTATGTCCATGGAACAACGACTGCTTTGGGCTTAAAATTTCTTAGTAAGTTTTGTAGTGATGTTAGTTTTGGAGATCAGGGTCTTCATCATATTTCTAAAATGTGTGACAATGCCTTGCTTCGAAAAGATATTGAGTTACTGGAGGAACTTGACCCAAATCGTTTTTGCTCAGATCATTTTTATACATTTGGTTGGTCTGGAAAGTTAAAAGACAAAGCTAGAGATGTTGCAGGAAAACAGCTATATGATGATGTTTGCGCCTTGTTAAAAAAGTATAAAAAAGAATATGGTTTTTATCCTTCAATTAGGCTGTTAACTTTTTCTCATGGTGGAAATGTAGCACTGAATATGGTAAACCAGTTACCATTTTTTGTAGATCAAGAAATTGATTTAGAGTTGGTGCTTGTAGCTGTTCCTGTACAAAAAACTACATCAAAATTTATCGAGCATCCATGCATTAGCAAGAGCTATGTGATTTCATCAACGCGTGATTTGATTCAGCTTGTTGATTTTTATACATATGAAAATCAACGGTATTTTCCTGAAAGATTTTTTGAAACTACAAAACCAAATTGTCATCAGATCGAAATTGAGATTAACAATCGAGGGCTTGGCCATATTGATTTAATGAGATCTTTTATGATACATTTGCCATCTGCATTAAATCAGGCTGATGAGCGAACAATTAATCAATTTTATTTGAATGGCAAAGCTTTAGATATTTCTGATTGTGACTGCAAAAATTCTAAAATTGTATATCGTGCTCATGATCCACAGTTTAGATTTTACAATGTTTTTAATTTGGAAAAAGTGGTTCGTGGAAAACGAAAACCGCTTAAATCGACTAAAAAAATATAAAATTTCAAAAAACAGTTTTAGACTGAACAGTTTTTAATGAGCAGCTTTTAACTGTTTGCTTCATTACTACTAACTTTTTCAAAGTTTAATGTGAACTAACTTTTTGTGCAAATTTACTTTGCGTCAAATAGTTCTATTTCAAAAATAAGTGATGCATTTCCAGGAATTGCTGAGCCTGCACCATTTGCGCCATAACCAAGAGATGCTGGTAAAATTACCACTCTTTTTTCTCCAATAGTCATAGCTGCTAAGCTTAAATCCCATCCAGAAATAACTTGGCCAATGCCAAGAGTAAATTGAAAATGCTGACCACGATCAACACTACTATCAAATTTTTTGCCGATGCCATTTGTGCCATCTAAGAGCCAACCAGTATAATGAACCGTTACTTTTTGGAACTTTAATGGCTTTACGCCATTGCCTTCTTTTAAAATTGAATATTTAATTGAAGATCCTGGTGCTGATGTAAATTTTGATAAATCTAAAGTTGCACTTTGTGTTATATTCATAAATGAGCCTTTGTTTTGTGTTTTTGCGTTATCTTTTGTGCATGATGTGAATGCTAAAGTGCAGATAGCGCTGAGCATGAAAAAATATTTTTTTGCGTTCATTTACAATCTCTTCATATCGTTGATATTAACAAGAACATTAATTCGTTTTCGAAAAGAAAGATTACCTTAAAAGCAAAGGTTGTCAATTTTTTAAAAACATGATTGTATTGTCGACATTAAGGCAAACTTTTGATACGTTGTACCGTATTGTTTTTTTGTAGAAAATAGTGTGAAAAATATGAAAAAAATATTTTTAAAATTAATCTTTATTTGTACAATAATTTCTGTTTTTTGTTCACGAATTTATTTAATGGCAAATGATTCAATCAAGCTGTTAAAAAATCAAGAATTTTTTGTTAATGGAAACAATCATTTTCTACATGGTAATTTTGCCATGGCTCGTGAAAGTTACTTAAAAATTAACGAAAAATCTTCTGTTGTTTGGCAAAACATTGGAAACTGTTTTTTTAATGAAAAAAATTATGCTCAGGCTTTAATTTGTTGGAAACGATCAGAATATGGCGCAAGTTGGAAACAACTAGGAGATATTTTTAGATCAGAAGAAAAAGCATTAATTGAGCTGCGCTTACCTGTTCCATCTATTTGGCATGATGTATTAAAAAAGATTCTAATTTTAATGCCTAAAATGTTAATACAATTTTTATTGTTTTTAATGTTGATTTTGTTTTTATCTTTCTTCTATCGCTGCTGGAGCATGTCTTTTTTATATATTGTTGTTTCATGTAATTATAAAGTTGCATGGTTTTTAATGCTTGGTATTATTGGTTGCTCTATTTTATGGTTTGGAAAAGAACAAGTATTTAAAGAAAGAACTGCAATTGTGATACATGAAAAAGTTGTTGCCTATGCTGGCCCAGAAACATCATTTCATCAATTATTTCAGCTGCCTCTTGGCGCAACTGTTCACATTGTTAGCAACTGTTTGCCAAAAGACCAAAAATCACTAGATCAAAATATGCATAAGTTATCTTATAACGGGCAGCTTGGATGGGTTAAGTCAGGCTCTGTGGAAATAGTATAAAAATATGAAAAATCAAAAAACAATTGTTATTGCTATATATTTTGCAGTGCTTTCTGTTACCATCGGCATTGCTTTTATGTTGTTTTCACAATATCGATATTTCAAACGAGAAGCTCAGGAGTTATCCCAGGTTAAAGAGGCTTACTATCAACATGTTGACATGTTAAAACGAAGCTTAAATGCCTCCATGGTCCAAGATGGCGAAGAAGAGCAAGTCTTAGAGTCTGAAAAAAAAAAAATAAATAATTTATCATCCGACGATTTTGTAACGATAGATTTTCGAGTTGATGAGCAGCCAGAAGAACTTCCACCAGAGTTTCAAATTATTAGCCAGGAAGAAGAAGATCGTCTTAATTCTATAAAATCTAATATTAAGCCTCGTCTTAAAAAGATTTCACGAGCACCAGTTGTAAAACGTAAGCGAGTTCCGAAAAGAAATTTTTATAAATCACTTACAAAATCCACTCGATATGCTCCCCAAAGGGATTTTGTATTTTGTTGGCCTCTTGAATTATCAAGTTTTTGGTTAAGTTCTCTTTTTGGACCACGCAAAAGACCAAATGGGCATATTGAATTTCATCAAGGAATTGACATGGCTGCAATGAAAGGAACTCCGGTTAAGGCTGCCGCGGCAGGAAAAGTTATATTTGCTCAGTCTGCTTCTGGTTACGGCAACTGTGTGATAATTCAGCATAATAATCGCTATAAAACTCGCTATGCACATCTTAATCGAATATCTGTTTGCCAAGGACAAGTTGTTATGGAAGGTGATCGAGTGGGTTCTGTTGGAGATACAGGACTCGTAAGAAAGTCTGGTAGGGATGCATCACATCTTCATTTCGAAATTTATCAAGATGGCCATCGTGTCAATCCATTAATATTTTTATTTACATAAATATTGCTTTTTGACCTATTAAAACCTTAGTTTGATTTTCAGGTGGTGAATTCAAATTAAGGGGTTTTATGGGGATTTCATTTAAAGCTATTATCTTGCTTGTTAGTATCAATTATTGTGTTTTTGCTGATCAACAAGAGGCAAAAAACATTGATGAAGTTTTGAAACTTCAAAAAAAATCAGAAGAATTGCGTGCTTTAAAAAAAGCTATGCAGGCAGAAAAAATTAAACGGGAGCAAGAAGTTTTTAACTCTTTGCAAACCTATGGAAGATCGATTGTGGATCTTGCATTAATTGTCATGATAGCTAAGCCACATTCTAAAAAAGAAAAAATTATTTCTACTTCTTGTTTTTCTACACAAGAAAAAATGCTTATTGCTAAGAGCTCACTCAGCTGGTTTTTGATCTTGGTTGAAATTGCAAGGATTTATCATGGATATAATGAGCATAAGAAAATGATAGAGTCGCTTACTTATCAAGATTTTTTGCAAGATTATCCTGAGTTGGTCATTGCTTTGTATCATATTTCAATTATGAAAACATTGATTGAATTAAGTATTTCTGGAGCATTTCCGCAGCAAGTTTTTGCCAGAATTCAGTTAGTGAAAATGTCGCTTCCACCTCCTTATGATAAATATGCAAATAAATGTTCATATAAATTATTTAAACATTCATTTCATCAAAATGGTTTTTTTAAATGGGTAGAAATTGGAAATTTTAATCATCCATATAAAAAGTTTTATAAAAAAGTTCCACAAGATTTTAAAGGCGTTGCATACTATGCATCTTCTTTTCCAGAAGTTATTTGCGAAGAATATGTAACGCCACAAGAAGAAATAGTAAGCAATGATTACAATGATAGACTTATTTCCATTGTCCATGCCGGTATAAAACAAGATAAAGATTTTCTAAAAGAGTTAAGTCAAAAATATAAAGATGGATTGATTCAAAAAATGTGTCGATATTATTTGATCTAGCATCAGCAGGTGTTTTTGCAATTTTGTCATGACAAAATTTTTGAAAAACAGTAATCTTATTTAAAAATATAAGTTTTTAACTTCGTAAGGAAATTAGTATGAAAGAAAATGTTTTATTTCGATTAATTCGTTGGTATAAAAGGCCTAACAAACCATATTTGGTTGATTTAGTTGAGTCTTTAATAGTTATTGTTCCAGCAGTGTTTTTAATCAAAACATTTGTTTTTGGTCTTTATCAAGTTCCTACATGTTCTATGGAAACAACAATGCTTGTTGGTGAGCGTTTCTTTGCTGATAAAGCGACTCCTTATTTTTCTAATCCAAAGCGTGGAGAAATTGTTTCTTTTAATAATCCATGCCATAAATTTTCAAATAATAAATTCATAAATTTCTATCAACAGTATGTTTCTTGGGATGTGGTTAATTATACCAAACGCGTTATAGCTGTTCCTGGTGATCATATTCAAGGGAAAATAGAAGATGGAAAACCAGTTGTATATCTTAATGGTGAAAAACTGGATGAGCCTTATTTAAACAAGTACCCAATTATTGCTCGATTCAAAAATGGAGAAGTAAATTTACGTAGTTATGATCCATCTAAATCTTTAAATGATCAGCCATTCTATCAATTGACCCACGCAGAAATAGCTCGTGCAAAATTATATTATGGAAGTGAAAATATTTTTTATCCAGACACTCCAGCCCACAAAGGCAATCATGAGCTGAAAGATATTTATGATGTGCACCTTAGTGATAATGAGTATTGGATGATGGGCGATAATCGCCAAGGAAGCTCTGATTCGCGTGATTGGGGACCATGGAATACTAAAAAAGCAATCTTTCATGGTAGGATTTTACTTAGAATTTGGTCACTCGATAGCGATGAATCTTGGTGGATAGTTGATTTAATCAAACATCCTGTTGAGTTCTGGAAACGTGTTCGTTGGTCAAGGTTTTTTCAAGTTCTTCATTAAATTTTAAAAAGTAGCGATTAAGAGGTTGTATGAATATTAAAAAGTGTGATATAATAAATATTAAGAATTCAAGAGTGATTCTTTTTTCTTTGACAATTTTTGTCTCTTTCTTTTTTTCAGGGTGTTGGAGTTCAAAATCATCAAATAAAACATCTGAACCAAAATTAATTGTTATCAATGTTCTTGATAAGTCTAATTTTGAAGATTGTCATATAACGGGATCAATTAATATTCCTTTTGAAGCAATTGAAGATGAAATGAAGATTTTAGATAAAAAAGATTCCTATGTTCTGTATTGTTCAAACTATGCTTGTACAGCTGCTCCATTTGCGGCAAACTTAATGAAAGAAGCTGGTTTTGAGCATGCAGCCTTCTTCCCTGGTGGGATTGTAGATTGGTATCAAAAAGGATATCCTTGTACAGGTCCATCGAAGATGGATTATCTGAAAGAAGAAAATGAGCCATTTGATGAAGATGATCATTTAGATACCTTGGTTGTATCGATAGAAGATCTGAAATCTCAAATGGTTGCTGCAAAAATGATTTAAAATTTGAAATAAAGTTCATGGGCGACATAGCCAAGTGGTAAGGCACGGGTCTGCAAAACCTTCACCCCCGGTTCGATTCCGGGTGTCGCCTCCAAAAAACTATGTGCCGAGGTGGCGAAATGGTAGACGCAAAGGACTTAAAATCCTTCGGGCTTCGGCCTGTGCCGGTTCGAGTCCGGCTCTCGGCACCATTCATTTAAATT
>JAPLIP010000054.1 GCA_026389065.1 Candidatus Dependentiae bacterium | reverse complement strand
GTCTCTTCTGGAATAACAAAATGCATATTAGCCATTATTTTAGCTTTTTCAATCAAAACTGGGTCAATCACCCTACTGTTTTGATTTTTACATGCTCGCATCTTTTCAATTGTTTTTCCATCTGGAGACCGAACCTCATCTACTATCCATGGCATGTGCTGAAAAAATGACTCTTCTTGCTTTGCCGCTATCAAGCTCTCACCTGCTTTAAACTGAGCAATCGCTTCAACCTCTTTTTCTAAAAAAACTCCGGTTTCTAGAACAGCAAAAAAGCTCTTTTATTCTTGGAAAAACAGCGATTATAAAAAAATATAAGCAAACTTAACCTAAGCGTATCTGTAGGGGCCAAAGTTTCCATTAACCAAAGCAATCAAACAATGTCTACTTTTTTCCTAGAAAAAAAACCTTCCAGCTGAGTCCAAAATTTAATCTTCATCAAAAAAAGTTTAAAATCCGCTTCATATTTTTCATCTGCAGGCGATCGCCACTCAGAATTTCTATACGGTTTAAAGCTATTTATATATTTTTGCCAAGCTGCTTGATATCGCAAAAACTTCTCATTTTCGCGCTTCGTATCAACAAGATCTTGTTCTGAAAGAGCATCTTTACCAACCATCTCAACAAAGCCAGAATCATCATGTGTAAGCATTATATACTCTGGCATACGCTTAGATATTTCTTCCCATTGCTTCTGAACCAATTCATAGTTTTCTGTGCTCATTTCAAGCTTTGACATGTCAAACCAACGCTTACGATAATAAACACGATATGCATCATCAAAAGCTTGCTGGTCTGCTAGATTATCAAATTGCATTTTCGCTTTCTTTTTCAATCCAAACTCAGACCATAAAATAATTTTATTATTCTTTTCGTCTTCAATAATATGCAGCCAAGGATACTGATCAGTATTCAAAAAAAACCATAAATCCTGCAAAGCAAAATTAATTGTATATAATTCTTTAACTGGTCCATATCCATTAATGGTTGATGATAACTTTAAACAATATTTTTTCATACTAAGACCTCTTTACAAACGGTAGGGCCGTAAAGACATCGCAGGAATAAGCCTTTCTTCTCAAAAAGAACCTTGCCCTCAGTCATTTCTTGCGACAACACCACGAAGTGGGCTAGATTTTTAAGATTTTATAAGCCTTAACTCATTCATGCACAAATCTTAATTCATCTTCCGACAAAGACTCTTTACCTTCTAAAAAAAACTGACCACTTTCTAACTGCAGAAAAATAATATAATTGGGCTGTCGAACTATAAGTCGACGCCAAACATTTAAGAGACTTTGAAGCTCTAGAATAGAAAAGCTAAGATCTTGAGAGCGTGGCAAGCTCTCAAAAGCATAGCTCATGTAGAACCTATCATTGGACTTATCCAAAGAAACGCAATCACTTGAAAAACCTTTAAAATCATTTGCAAATATATCAATCTCTGCCCATTCGGATTGGTCTAATAGTCCATATAAAACTTCATAAACTATATACAAATCAGCCATTTCTTTTTTTGGCTTATTTAGCGGAAAATATCCATACTCATTCTCACCAGGCACAGCTTTATCCTTTTTTAAACACTGAAGAATAAGTTTTTTCATTTTATAAATCCTAACGAGGCCACATAGTAATTAAATCAACTTCAAACTCAGAGATTTGGTCAAAAACTATAGAAATTTTATGTCCATCTGATGTAACACCTGCTCTCACAAATCCTCTAACTTTTGCTACTTCATCAATAGCAGTAAAATCATTTAATATTTCTAACCCGCTATTAACTATTTTTTCCGCATCCCAAATAGTTAAAAACTCCGTTTTAGTATAAACTTTTCCTGTCATAATATTTTCTAAAATATATTGCTCACATCCACTACTCAACATTCTAACTTTTTTTATTTTAACTACTCCAGCACGCTCCAAGGCCTTACAAGTTCCAGCCATATGACCTCCTTGCAATTCAATACTGATACAATCGTTAACAGCATTTTTAACTATTTTATATTCACAATTTAGTACATGATTTAAATTAACATTTACAGAAATAGGTTGTCCTTTGTAACAAGTCTTTATCTTACCAAGCTTTTCAAAAATCAAATTACCTGCCGGTTGATTAATTTTATGTAGAATTAAATCAATCCATTCTTTAACTTCTTCAATAAGCTTTACATTCTCAAAATGGATCATTCCACCCAGCTCTCTAACTTCTGCAACAACTTGCTCAAAAGGCCTTAAGCCTTGTAAAGCACCCTGAGCAGCTCTAGCAGCTTTACCCTCTGCTTCCATCAGCTCAGTAACGGCATATTTTATTTTTGCTTCTTGTTTTGCCGCTATCAAGCTCTCACCAGCTTTAAACTGAGCAATCGCTTCAACCTCTTTTTCTAAAAAAACTCCTGATTCCAAAACAGCCAAAAAGCTCATTTCTTCTTGGAAAAATAGTGATGCTTTTTCTACTTCTTTCACAGCTTTGATATTTGTTGCCATGAGCCCAAGTGCAGTCGCAACTTTACTAATAATCAAATCTGGAACAACTATGTTGATCCCAATATCAGTCAGTCCACTTACAATATCTTGAGACTTTTGAGCCATGGTACGCTGCTGATACCAAGACTCTAAAGAATTTGATAAACATTGC
>JAPLIP010000053.1 GCA_026389065.1 Candidatus Dependentiae bacterium | reverse complement strand
TCCTGCTGACCAAAGGCAGATTTCTTTTGGCTTGCCATTTTCATTTTTAAAGCAGGATTTCAAGCTTTATACAACTTTTGAGCTGCAAGCCGCTCATCAAAAAATGTATGAAATTGATTTAGCCTTAAAATCTGGTGGTAGCCAGTATCGTCTTGATGCATTTTTCGCACTGTTTTTTGCAGGCGATTTCTCGTAAAAATTATTTTTGCTATTCAAAAAAATGTTGTTGCGTTTGGCTTAAAAAGCCTTTGTGCTATACTGTTTCTATGACAAATCAAATAAGTTTTAGTGGGGTTCTTATGTAAAAAATAAATGTACTTTTTATGATAATTATTGGCTTATTTCACGCTCCTATCAGTGCAATGAAGTGGGACTATGATATCGATCAAGAAAGCGCAAAAAATCAGACTTTTTTTACAGATGGCATTTCTGTTGCGCAAGTTGAACAGTCTCTTCGCGACAAGCATGGCTTAGCTATTCCTGAGAAGTTTCTGTTTATTAATAACATTTACGACATTCTTGGAAATAAAATGTATATGGGTGCGGCTTATTCTGCGGGTCATCATAGTATTTTGCTTGAAAGAGATATGGTAAATAGAAGTAACTCTCGTGCTGCTACATGGTTACTTTCACATGAAACAGGGCATGCTCAAATGCCAAATGTCACATCAACGATAATTCCAAGAACTCAATTAGCTATAAATATAGCAACAGCTTATTTTTGGGGTGCTCACAAAGCAAAGCCTTATAAGCATTTTTCCACTAAAGTGTATTCAAAATTTATGGCATCGGCATTAGCAGGGCTAGTTTTTAATTCTGCTAGCATGCGACTAGAAGAGCGTCGAGCTGATAACTGGGCAAATAAAAATTCTGATGAAAAAACTTTGCAAGGTGGAATTGAATTTTTACAAGATGCTAAGGCTCTGCAACAAAAACATTGGTCTAAAGGTGAACCTTTTTCTCCTTTAGGTTTTAGTATTGCACAGCAGTTTATGGATTTAACTCATCCATCATGCGATAGTCGCATTGCAAAGATTCAAAAAGAATTAGATAAGCGTGCAGATCTTAAAGTATAGAGTTTAAGTCTAGAAAAAGCTCAAAATGGTTAAATAGATTACAGGAAAAGAAAACAAATACATTTTTGTTTTCTTTTCCTGTTTGATTTGGATATCATAATTTTTATATAAAATAAATTTTAGAGGGGTTCTTATGAAAAATAAAGTTTTATTGGGTTTTTTTATATCATTGATAAATGGCTTTTCTTGTTCCTCGTTTTCTGTTTTTGACGTAAATAAAAACGATGAAAACGAACTGTCACAAATTTGTGCATTATTTGAAGATACAAAAAATAGCAGAGAATCATTTACTGATCCAGAAGATATATCAAAAATGATTCATGGTGATACCTATAAAACAGTTGTATGTAAAACAAATACTGTTCCACCAGTTGTGGTTGGTGTTTTGAGTTATGTTTATAGACATAAAGGCATGGTGGAACATGGTAAAAACATTGCGTGGAAAACCCTTGGTTCTGGTTATGTAAAAATGAATTCAGATGCTATTTGTTATAGTATTATAGCTGTTCATCCAGAGTATCGTCGGCAGGGGGTTGCAACAGAGCTTATGCAGCATACTGATAAATCTTGTATCGCACTTGGCATGAAAAACATTATTCTGTGGGTGTATAAAGATAATAAAAGAGCTATTGAGTGCTATGAAAAAGAAGGATTCTCTATCTTGGAGGAAGGAAGTCTGACAAAGAAAATGCACAAGTCTTTAGACTATGTAGATTCTCCTTTGTACTTTCTAAATAAAATTAAAAAAGCTTAAAAAATTAAAAGGCGCATGCTAAAAACATGCGCCTTTTTTGTTGATTATTTTTTGAATCGATTTGGTTGTAATATTCCACCTGAAATTACTAGCGCTGTTGCTTCTTGGCGAGTTAAATCAGTTTGAGTAAATTGACTAGCTGGTAACATAATAAAGCTTCCAGTTGCAGGGTTTGGTGTGTGCGGAACGTAAATGCCGTATAATTTAAGATCTGAAATTTCTGATGGAACTTCTTTGGTTAAAAATCCGATGCTGTACATTCCTTGTCTTGGAAATTCAATGATGACTACTTTTTTAAAGCTTGCTTCATCGTGGGCCGTAAAAGCATGAACAAGCTGTTTTGTTGCAAGATAAATAGTTTTGACTAGGGGGATTTTGCTAAAGAAACGCTCCATTAAGTGAATAATCGGATTTAAAATAAGCATTTTTATGAGCATGCCCATAACAAATACAAACATAAGTAAAATTAGTATTTCATGGTGAGGCACATTTTCAATAAAAGGAAAATCTATATTTCTAATGGGTATGAGCCATCCTTTTATTAATCCAAAAAAGAATCGAAGCAGAACAAAAGTAATGGTTACTGGAAGTAAAAAAATTAATCCGGTAATAAAAATGTGCTTGATGTATGCAATTGGCTTTTCGTAAAAAATTTTAAATTCCATTACTTAATTTCCTTTAGGCATAGTTCTTTAACAGTTTCAATAATTATTTTTGCTTGAGCAGCATCTTCATGTTCAACCATGATTCTTAAAATTGGCTCAGTATTTGACGGACGTATGATAATTCGTCCTGGTTGAATTGAAAATTTTGAGATGATAGCATTGATTGCTTTTTGATCAATTTTTTTTGAACCAAGTGGTAAAACTGTATGCTCTTGAGATTGTTTTTTATAGGGGTGTAAATTTATTTTCTTGCCTGATGCAAGTGTGTCAAAAAACATTAAAGCTGCAAAGATTCCGTCACTGCAAAACGCATGTTCCATCAGAGTAATGTGACCACAGGTTTCAAAACCAAGAAATGCTTGATGCTTTATAAGCGCATCAATAACATTTCGTTCACCAACCGGAGTTCTTATAAGTTGTCTTTTTTGAGATGAAAAATACTGATCCATTCCACCATTGGTCATTACTGTGCCAACAATAATAGGATCACCTTGGTGAGTAGGATGCTCAGAGATGATAGCCATAATGTCATCGCCATCAAATATTTCACCTAAATTGTTTACGATGATAACGCGATCACCATCTCCATCAAATGCACAGCCCCATTCAGCGTTATGTTGCTTTACGGCTTTTACTAAAATTTCACGATTAGTGCATCCAGAATCTTTATTTATAAGCTCCCCGTTTTGCGTGTTGTTGATTGCAATAGTTGTCATCCCGCAGGCTTTAAAAATTCGATCAGCAATAAATGATGTTGCGCCATGTGCGCAGTCAAGAACTACTTTTACGTCTTTGTAGGGAGCATGATCAAGCTGGTCTACTACGACTTCTTGATAAAATCCGGTTAAATCAAAATCTACAACGGTTCCATGCTCTTCGGTTGCAAGTATTTCTTTAAGTTCTTTTGGATCATTTGTAAATTCATGAAAAAGAGAAGATATTTCTTCTTCCATTTCTACGTTGAGGTATCCAAATTCGGTTAAAAATTTTATACCATTGTACTCAGCTGGATTGTGTGAAGCTGTAATGACGATCCCAAGAGTAAACATTTTTTCTTCTTCGTTGTCTTCTTCTTCATCGTAGTCATCTTCTTCACTTTCAGAAGACATGCCGTAATCTTTGATTGCCTTCGCAACAAATGGTGTTGGCGCAATTCCAGCATCAAAAATATCATGTCCAAAGGCAACAAGTCCTTGGATCATAGCTTTTTTTATCCATGGGCTTGAAGTTCGTGTGTCAGTGGCGATTAAAATATTGCAAGGATCATCAAATTCTTGTGCAAGCAAACATCCGATTGCGTGCCCTAGTGTTTGTATGTCCTTTGGATTTAAAAGTCCTTGGTCAACTTTGCCCCTGATACCACTGTTTGTAAAAATATTTTTCATTATTCTGATAGTTTTTCGTTTATTTTGTTGCTAGAAATTTTTATAGAAATATGTGTAGGTACTAAGTGTACCAGTTTTAAACTATCAGGTAAAAAAAGATTTTCTCTGATGAGCTGAATTTCATGATCTCCGTCACAATACTGCGAAAGATCTAAATGAATTGCACTCTGCGAGGAGTTAAATTCATAGATGTCCTTTCTATTTCCAGTAATTGATATCATGGCTGAGTCCGGAGCAACTATAGTTCGATTAATTGATTGATCACTGTTTTGATAAAAACAAATGGGTACTACTTTGTTAGTAGTTGTTAATTGAAATTGAGCAACAAAAGCCCATAGCATATATCCAATAAAAAAAGATGATATTTTAGTGAAGTGGGGGTGAAGTATGAGAGGAATTGTTTTTCTGATCATTGTTTTTTCCTTTTATATGTTCAGCTTGTTTTATAAAGGTAGAAGCTATAATGCTTTCTTGATGAGCATTGCTTGAAAGATTTATAATCTGTTTACAGCTTTTAAGTAATTGATCTATCGTGATTTGCTTACAGCATTTTCCCTGGTACCAAAGAGCATGTTCTCCAGTAGATGCATTTATTAAAAAAGCGAAAGAATCTGTTTTTTTTGTAAGCATCGAAATAGTTGCATGATGATGCGTGAGTGGATGTAATTCACTTTGTTTATCAAACATAAAAACTTCTTCTGACAACAATTTTTTCCATTTTACATTAACGCTGCAAAGAATTCCTGACTGGTCGGCCCATAAAATTGATGGATTATCTAGGTCGTTACTTGCAAGAATAAGATCAACAATGTCTTGCTGAACGGGTAAATTTAATTCGTATGGCGCTTGCAGGAGTGTTCCAAGATGATCAAATCTTTGAACGATGCAGATGAGCTGTTTTTTTTGATACGAAGAAAGAAGGCATGATCGTATTAAAACCTCAAGCCAGTTTTGATCCGGAATCGTGCTTGGTGAAACTTGTTTTAATGATGCAAAAACAAAGTTTTTTTGTATCTGTTTTTGATGAATAACTATGCAAAAAATGACAAGTGCAGGTGAAAAAATAATCATTGAGGAAAAAAGAATGGTGCATGAAAAACTATAACTTGCAAAAAGCAGTGCAAAGTATGAGTAAGTATAAAAAAGCAGATGCTTTGTATGATCCTTTTTTAGCCAGGTTAATGTTTTATTTGTAATCAAAACAAAGAAGAATAGTTCGATATAATTTTGATAGGTGTAAAGTCCTAATTGTTGTGCGCAAAATTCAGATAAGTTTGCAAGAGAAAAGAAAGCAAGCATTCAAATTTCCTTTATATTTTGTATCATGTACTCACCATAGTGATTATAAATAATATATTTTAATCAGTATGAATTTTAATAAATTGAATCTAAAAGGAACTAGATGAAAAAGCAAGAAATCGTATTGACTGGTGATCGACCAACAGGAGCATTGCATATTGGACATTATGCTGGATCGCTTTTAAATCGTGTTACTTTGCAAGATTTGTATAAACAATATGTCATGATTGCAGATATTCAAGCACTAACCGATAACGCATCGAACCCTGAAAAAGTTAGAGAAAACGTTGTTCAAGTTGCTTTAGATTATTTGGCTGTCGGAATTGATCCTTCAAAAACCACTATTTTTATTCAATCAATGATTCCTGAAATCGCAGAGCTTACGATTTTATATCTTAATTTAGTTACGGTTAATCGATTACTTCGAAATCCGACGGTAAAAACAGAAATTCAACAAAAAGGCTTCGGTCAATCTGTTCCAGCAGGATTTTTAATGTATCCAGTTAGTCAGGCTGCAGACATCACGATTGTTAAAGGGACCATTGTTCCTGTTGGCGATGATCAGTTGCCAGTGATAGAACAAACAAACGAAATTATTCGAACATTTAATCATACCTATGGAACTGATGTTTTTCCTGAGGTTAAAGCCTTAGTCCCAAAAGTTTCACGTTTGGTTGGGCTTGATGGCCAAGCAAAGATGAGCAAAAGTTTAAATAATGCAATATTTCTAGGTGATGACCAAGATACATTAAACAAACGAGTTATGAGCATGTACACTGATCCTGGACACGTAAGAGTGACTGATCCTGGAAAAGTTGAAGGCAATGTTGTTTTTACCTATCTTGATGCCTTTGATAAAGATGAGGCAAAAGTTTTACAGCTTAAGGATCATTATCAAAAGGGTGGCCTTGGTGACGTTCAGTTAAAAAAATATCTTTTTGAAGTTGTAAATGAAATGCTTACGCCTATTCGAAATCGTCGCTTAGAGTTTTCTAAAGACCAAGGTGAAGTCATGCGTTTACTTTTGGCTGGAACAGCAGATGCTCGACAAGTAGCTTCTCAGACGATGTCAGATGTTAAAAAAGTCTTGAAATTGGACTACTAATTTTAAATTAACTTAGATTGTAAAAATTAAGCAGCTCTGTTGATTCAGGGCTGCTTTCTTATTTATCACTTTAGCTTTTTGATCAAACTATTGATTTTAGTTGGCCAGTCCTGTCATTATTTAGAAAAGAAGGGCACAAATTGTTGCGGCCTAAATTTATAAGGGTGGGGACTCTCAAATGAATAACAAAAAAAGTTTCATATCAATTTTATGTGTCACGGTTGCCTTTCATGGCGCGATACTTAGCATGCAAAGGGGTGCTAGTTCCATTGGGGCTGGTGCCGTAGGCGTGCTTGGAGCAAACAATACAAATGGAATAAACCTCAAGCGTTTGCCAGAAAATCCACAATCAAGAGCAAATCAAGATGTTTTAAATCAAGCTATCAGTCAAGCTGCTAGTGGGCAATCTACTCAGCCATGGACAAATCAGAAAATGTATTCAGGGGCTGGAGCATTTAAATCGACTCCTTTAAAACTTGATAAAAATTATCAACATTATCATATGCCTAAGTCGTACCCTGGCTCAGATCTAGTTCTTGCTGTTGAGCAAGGAAATTTAAATGCGCTTAAAAAAATGATAGCAGCTGGTGCAAATGTAAACCAAGATGATTGCTTTTTGTTAACAAAAGCTGCTCGGTATGGCGATATTCCCATGATTAAAGAATTGATTCGTGCTGGAGCTGATATGAATGCTGCTGATGAAAATGGAAATACTCCATTGTTAATGTCTATTAAAATGTTAGATATTGCACCAGTTAAAGAATTGATTCATGCAGGAGTTGATCTTAATAAACCGGACTTTAATGGAAATACGCCATTGATTGTAGCTGCAATGAATGGAAAAACTCAGGTGGTTCGCTTTCTTGTTTCTGCTGGCGCTAAGCTTGATGTTCAAAACAAAGCTGGGCAAACAGCTCTCGAGCTTGCTACAAAATATGGACACAAGCAAATTATCGATATTTTAATACATGATGCACATCCTGTACAAACAGAAGAAGAAAAAACTATGGACGGGTTTTTAGCATGGTTAAGTAAAAGATTCTAAACAATTTCTAAAAAAGAGCTGTCGATTTTTTTTGTGCCATGATGAGTAAAATGTACGGTGACAAAACTCTTGTCACCTTTTTGCTCTACGTGATGAGCAATGCCTAAACCAAACGTTGCATGTCTGACAGCTTGAAGTCTTCGTATGTGAAGTTGTTTGGCAGAAACTTTAGCGCTATCTTTGCTTAAATTAGTATTTGCAGTAGAGCTCAAATTAGAAGTCATGGTATGAGCTTGATATGTCGCTTGAGCTTTTGGAGCTTTTTGATTATTGATCCAGTCTTGGAAAAATGTCATAAAGCTAGATTTTGTCCAGTGAGCTGCTTCTTGATGAACCATTAAATGTTGTGGTATTTCACTTAAAAACCTAGATGGTCTTTGTTGATCCATTTTGCCATAGACGTTTCGGTATTTGCTGTATGTAATTAAAAGTTTTTCTTTGGCTCTGGTGATTCCAACATAAAAAAGTCTTCGTTCTTCTTCTACGTTTTCTTGACCAATTGATTGGTTGCTTGGCAATATTCCTTCTTCAAGCCCAACTAAAATCACCGTTGAAAACTCTAAGCCTTTGGCGCTATGCAGAGTCATCATGCTTATTCTGTCTACTGCAGAATCGTCTTTTTTAATCTGTTCTTGCATCAAGGAAATATCATCTAAAAATTGTGAAAGGCCAGATGTGTTATTGTCATCAAAATACTCAGCTGCTCGTATAAACTCAGCAACGTTTTCTCGTTTTGTTTCAGCTTCAGCCTTATCGCAGCTATCTTGTAAATATGAAATATATTCTGTTTTCTTGATAAAATGCTCAAGGACTTTAGCAACGCTTTGATGTATGTTTTCAGATTTTTTATCATCGTTTTTTTGTAGGTCAAGTAATAAATTTTCATCGAAAAGTCTGGTAAAGCTTTGAACAGAGGCAATTTGCTTCATAGGAATAAGGCCACAATTAATGATAATTGCCGCAACTTCTTTGAAATTAGAAAAAGGGTTTTCATTCCATGTTTTTAAAAAGACTTCTTCAAATTTTTCACCAAGTCCTCGAAGTGGGCAGTTAATTGCTCTAAAAAGCGAAATTCGATCAAATGGATTTTTTAGTAATCGTAAATATGCAAGTAAGTCTTTAATTTCTTTGCGTTCATAGAATTGAATGCCGCCAATAATTTTATAGGCGATAGATTCTTTAATGAGCGCTTCTTCGATAATACGAGATTGATAGTGAGTTCGATATAAAATCGCAATTGATGATTTTTTTTCGGTACGAGCAACAAGATTTATTAGGTGAGCAATTGAGTAGGCCTCTTGCAAATCAGAAAGACACTCAAGAAGCATTGGCTGATGTTGTTTTGTGTTGGCAGACCATAACTGCTTATGATTTCTATCAACGTTATTTTTAATAATGCTGTTTGCTACATCCAGGATTTGTTGTGTAGACCTGTAATTTTGCTCAAGCTTTATAATTTGTGTGTTTTGAAACTCTTGATTAAATTCTAAAATGTTTTTAACCGTTGCTCCACGCCAAGAATAAATTGATTGATCTTCATCTCCAACTGCACAAACAGAATCAACAATGATTTGCTTATTTTGTAAGGTCATTTGCTTTAAAAGTTCATGCTGAATTAAGTTAGTATCTTGATACTCATCAACTAAAATATGTCTGTGTCGTTTGATGTGATTTTCTTTAAATTGTGGATTGCTATCAAAAAGATGGAACGTCTTATATAAAAGATCATCAAAATCTAAATAGTTACTCAGTCGCTTTTGTTGTTCGTAGGCATTGTACAGTTCCATAAATTGTTGGGCGTGATGCATGTTCCATGCAGGGGTATCTAAATGCAAAGTGTCATTCATTTTATATGAAGAAAACATCGGAAGGAGTTGTTTTGGATTAAACAATTTATCCATGCCTCGATCTTTAACAATGGTTTGCAAAAGCTTTAAAGCGTCTTGAGAATCAATAACTGAAAACGGCTGAGCTTGTAAGATTGCAGCATTCTTTTTAAGGAGCTTTAAGCAGTAGGCATGAAAGGTTGCAATCGTTGGTTTTGTGCGCAAGTTTGGCAAAAACTGTTCAATACGATGCTGCATTTCTTGTGCCGCTTTATTGGTAAAAGTAAGAGCAATAATTGAAGATGGTTCAACGCCACAGTTTAAAATTAAGTTTGTAATTCGAGCAGTAATAACACGAGTTTTTCCAGATCCTGCACCAGCAATAACCAAAAATGAGCCATCTTTTGGAGCTACGGCTTTTTGTTGCTCATGATTTAAGTTTTGAGAAACAAAAGAATTAAATGCTGCTTGAAGTTCTGGCTTGTTTTCTATCTCGCGATGAAAACGCGCTTGGCTTTCTTCATCATTAAACAATGAGCGCAGTTCAAAAGAATCTTGAGGAGCAATCTCTTCTTGAAATTCTTCTAAGTTATAATTTTCTGTTGGCTCATCTTGATCAGATTGTAGCTGCGTGTTGTTTGTAGATGTTTCTACAAATAGATCTCGTTGTTTTTCCTGCTCAAACATGTTTATTTTTTATCCTGTTTCGGTTTCCACGATGCTAAATATTTTTGAAGCGGCGCAAGTCCGTCTTCTTTAATACAGCTTACGGCAACAAATGGAGCGTCGATATCAAATGATTCTAAGCGTTTTTGAAGCTCTTTTTTAGTAATTTTGTCTGATTTGTTAAAGACAAAAAGAATTTCTTTTTCTACTTCAATTTCATCAAGAGTTTTTAAAACAACATCAATATGAGATCTCCAATTGTTATCAGCAATGTCTGTAACGACTAGAAGAAGTGAAGCGTATGAAAGCTCTGCAAGCGTTGATTTAAAAGATTCAATTAATTGATGTGGAAGCTGTTGAATAAATCCAACAGTATCAGAAAGAAGCCCAACTTTTCGTTTGTTGACAAAAAGCTGTCTTGTTGTGGTGTCTAATGTTGCAAATAGTTGGTCTTTTGCCAGAACATCACTATGAGTTAATTCATTTAAAATAGTAGATTTTCCGGCATTGGTATATCCAACGAGGCAAATTTGTGGGATTTCTTGCGTAAGTCGTTTTTTACGTTGTGCGCCACGAGCTTTTTCTATTTTTATTAAATGACCCTTAAGGGTTTGAATAGTTCGGTTGAGATAGCGAGTGGTTGCTTCTTTAACCGTTTCACCAGGTCCACTGCGAATTCCGACAGACCCAGACTGTTGATCAAGGGTTACGCCAATTCCAGTAACTCGTGTTTTTGCGAATTCTAATTTTGCAATTTCAACTTGGATTTTTCCTTCAGCGGTTACTGCTGATTTTTCAAAAATTGCAAGAATCAGTCGAGTTCTATCAAGAATAGGGCAATCAAACATATCGTTTAAATTACGCTCTTGTTGTCCAGATAGCACGTCAGAGACAAGAATTTCATCAAAGTTGCCTTCGTCAAAAAGTATTTTGATTTCCGCAAGCTTTCCTTTCGTAAAATAATGAGCAGAATCGATTGATCGAAGCTTTACATCAACATTTACAAATTCAACTACGCCATATGTTTGCGCAAGATTAATGAATTCTTGGTAATAAGCTTGAATGTCGCTTGTTTTATTATGGGGAGAGTGAACCCCGATGAGCAGAGATTTTTTGTAAAACTCTGTAGAAACTGTTCCGCCTTTTGCCATGAGATTTCTCACTTTCTTACATTAAAATCGAGATCATATAGATAGTCTACTAGAAAAGCGTTGGTGAGTGTAGTTATTTTATAGCAAGAGAGGGTAAATTTTGTTATACTAACAGGTAAATTCATTATAAATAAAGGTGCATATGTTTGATTTTTTAACCGAAAAGCTTTCTGGGATATTTTCTTCCCTGACTGGAAAAAATAAACTAACAGAGCAAAATCTTAGTGTTGTTCTTGATCAAATTAAAGATTCATTGCTTGAATCGGATGTTGCCTACGAGAGCGTGCAAACGTTTGTAGATGGTGTTAAAAATGAAGTTATTGGTCAAAAAGTAGTCTCTTCTTTAAAGCCAGATGAACAATTTGTAAAAATAGTTTACGACAAAATGCTATCTTTTTTGGGGGGTGCTTACCTTCAAGAAGGATTTAGTTTTCAGATACCATCGGTTATTATGGTCATGGGTTTGCAGGGTTCTGGTAAAACAACATCGCTTGCAAAGTTGGCTTACTTTATCAAAAACCAGGCGCAAAAACATGGAAAAACGCGAAAAATTCTTTTTTCTTCAGTAGACTTTTATAGACCAGCTGCAATTGATCAGCTTGAAATTCTGGCTCGACAAGTTGGCGCTGATTTTTATAGATCAACAGAAACTGATCCAGCAGCAGCCTCAAAAGATATTTTAAATTATTATAAAAAGCATGGATATGAATATTTGATGTTTGATACAGCAGGGCGGTTGCAAATTGATCAATCTATGATGCAAGAGCTGGCAGGTATTAAAAAAATCATGCAGCCAAAATATAGCTTTATGGTCCTTGATTCTATGACAGGTCAGCAGTCTTTAAGTGTTGCAAAAACATTTGAGAGCAGTATCGGTTTTGATGGTGCAATTTTGTCAAAGATGGATAGCGGTGCTCGTGGTGGTGCTGCATTTTCTTTTCGTTATGAATTAAAAAAGCCTATTTATTTTATGGGCACTGGTGAAAAGTTAGAAAATTTAGAAATATTTCGTCCTGAGCGCATCGCAAAGCGTATGCTTGGAATGGGTGATGTGCTGACATTGATGGAACAGGCTCAAGATAAGATTAAGCAGTCAGATCAAGATGCTGTTGCTAAGTCAATTATGTCTGGAGAGTTAACGCTTGATGATTTTGCCAAACAGTTGACGATGATGTCAAAATTAGGCTCAATGTCATCGGTTATGAAGTTTATGCCTGGTATGTCTTCGGTAAAAGTTTCAGATCAAGACGCTCAAAAGGGTGATCTTGAGCTTAAAAGATTTCGTGCAGTTTTGAGCTCAATGACATCAAAAGAGCGATTAATGCCTGAAATAATAAATGCGTCTCGAAAAAAGAGAATAGCTTTAGGAGCTGGAGTAGATGTTTCTAGTATAAATCTTTTAATGCAAAGGTTTGAACAAAGTAAACAATTTGTTAAGCTTCTAAAGAAGAATCGTTTTTTTAAATAAAAAGTTTTTGTAAAATTATAAATTTGTAAATGTGTAATTGTTTAACTCTATCTAAAAGGATTGCCGAATGGCAGTGAAAATTCGTTTTGCCCGTATTGGTAAAAAACATGCTCCAATCTATCGGATTGTGGCAATTGATTCTCGTAGAAAACGAGATGGAATGTTCTTAGAAAATCTTGGTACTTACGATCCTAAAACTAAACAACTTGTTCAGTTCCATGATGATCGTATTGCTTATTGGGTTTCTGTTGGTGCAGAAATAACAGAACCGGTTGTTCGTTTGATGAAAATCAGATCAAAACAAAATCCAGTAGCAGTTTTGGATGTTGTTGCATCTGAGCCTAAAGTCAAAAAAGTTGCGGTAAAAAAAGCAGCAGTTGTTGCAAAGCCTGCTGCAGCTAAAAAATCAAAGCCTGAAGCTAAGTAGATTGTTGTTATTTAAAAATGTTATTGTGTAAAATTGTTGTATGAATGTTTCTATCTTGACTCTTTTTCCAGAGTTGTATCAACCATTTTTACAAACAAGTTTACTCAAGAGAGCCGCAGAGAAAAAACTTGTTTCTTTTTCTGTGCAAAATCTATTTGATCAGGTTCAACCAAAAGAGCGAATAGATGCTCCAACATTTGGTCATAGCTCAGGAATGTTAATTCGTCCTGATGTTATGGAAAAAGCAATTGAGTCTGCAGATCTTCAGTTTGGAAAATCATTTAAGATTTTTCTTTCTCCGCAAGGTTCTAAGTTAACGCAGCATCGAGCGCAAGAATTGTGGAAACGGGTAGCATCACGTCAACATGTGATGCTATTTGCAAGTAGATATGAAGGCATTGATGCGCGAGTTGAGCAAGAGTATGCAGATGAAATAATTTCTGTGGGTGATTTTGTTGTAATGGGTGGAGATATTCCAGCAATGCTTTTGATAGAATGCCTTTTTAGGCATATGCCAGGGGTTGTGGGAAAGGAAGAATCGGTATTATTAGATTCTTTTTCTGGTTCATTTGTGGATCATCCAGAGTATACAAAGCCAGTTGAATGGAGAGAAAAGGTTGTTCCAGAGGTTCTTCGTTCTGGAAATCATCTTGCTATTTCTACCTGGCGTAAGGAAAAATCTGCAGAGTTAACGGTAAAAAAACATTTTGATTGGCTAAGGTCTTGCGTTCTTACAAAGGCCGAGAAAGATTTGGCGTTGCAGTATATTCCTCATCACTATGTTGCTTTGATGCATACCGGCATTGAGCTTAAGGGTGGAAGAATAGGAACAACGTCTGTGACATCAATTGATATTCACGACATTGCAAGATCTGGTGCTACCTATGATATAAAAAATTATTTTATAGTTACTCCTTTGATTGATCAGCAAAATATGGTTAAGTCCCTTTTGGGATTTTGGCAAGAAGCTGAAGTTGGCGGTCAGTATAATCATGATAGGCATGAGGCTATGAATAGGGTGATCGTAGTTAATGGGCTACAAGAAGTTATTGCCTCTATTGAAAAAAAAGAAGGCAAAAAGCCAATCCTTATAGGGACATCAGCAAAGCCTTCGATAGATGAGCTTAAAATGCTTTCTTACTTTGACCAAGAAAAAGCTTGGAGTCATAATCAGCCAGTGTTAATTTTACTTGGGACTGGTCATGGAATGGCGACTGAGTTGATAGATCAATGTGATTATTTACTGCAACCACTTCAGGGTTTTAGTCAGTTTAATCATTTATCTGTAAGGTCGGCTGCGGCTATAATCTTTGATAAATGGTTAGGGATTGCGTTAAAAAAATAAATTATCAGATAAAATTGTGTGTAAATTTGTCATTCTGCTTTATTTAAGGTACTCTTAAAAATAAGAAATGAAATGATTGATAAGGGTTAAAAAACATCATGAAATCTAAAAAAATAAACAAAGAAACTATTCAAAATCTTGCTGTGCGTGAAACAAACTTTGCAAAATTCAGCATTGGTGATGTTATTGAAGTTTCTCAATGGGTGCTTGAAGGCACAACAAAAAGAACTCAAATCTTTAAAGGTAACGTTATAGCTCAGAATAACAATGCTGGCTCTTCAACATTTACGATTCGTAAAATGAGTGCTGACGGAATTGCCGTTGAAAAGATTTATCCAATTTATTCTCCAATTATCGATTCGATTAAATTGGTATCAAAAGCAAAAGTTCGTCGTGCTAAATTGTACTACGTTCGTCACAAAGTAGGTAAAGCTGCTGCAATTAAAGAAAAAATTGTAAAAAAAGCGCCAAAAGTTGCAGCAAAAGTTGCGGCTGAAGTTGCTGCATAAATATCATTTCTGTGCGTAAAGCATAAGATTTTTGAAAAGCAAAATTATTAGTGGGTTGTTTAAAAAACAGCCCACTATTTTTATAAAGAGCAAAAAATTTATAAATTAAAAATTTTTATAAGTTGTGAAAAATTAAAATTAAGGAGTTTTATGAAGTCTGCTAACTATTTATTTCTTTCTAGGTCATTTCTTTGTCTTTTTTTATTTAGTTCTAGTCTGGCTGTGCAAGCAACAAGCTTTCTTGAAGTTGTTACTATTTTCTCTCGGTACTTAAAGAATCCATCTCAGGTTGGAGAAATTGCACCACTTTCAAAGGCTTCAGGAGTTGAGCTTTCAAGGTTTGTTTCTAACTCTTTTCGAGGCGAAAATTATACTGGTAAAAGGTATTTAGAGGCTGGTGGTGGGTGTGGAGCGACAAGCATTTGTATTGCTCAAGCAATGCATCCGTTAGATCATTTAGATGTTATTGAGATTGATCCTGAAATGTCTGTGATGCTAAAAAAACGTTTAGCTAGCTTTAAAAATGTTTCAGTGCATTGTTGTTCGATTTTGGATTGGCAGCCGCAATCAGGGTATGATGGAATAATTTCTACTTTGCCATTTAATTCTTTGGGTGTTGGCTTTACAGCGCAGGCAATTGCTTATTTCAAGTCTGTTGCAAATGATTTATGCATGTTTTCTTATGTAGAATATCCAATTGTAAGGCAAGCTGTTCAGCATTTTTATAGCTCTAATGGTAAGCGTGAGTTTCAAGAAGTCCAAAAATTTATGGATATAGTTAGAAAAAATTATCTAGTTGATCAAATAACTATTTATCGAAATGTTCCGCCTATAACAATTTATCATTTATGTTTAAAGCCATGAAGTTACAAAATAAAATATTAATCTTATTTTTATCATTGGTTTTTATCGGTGGTTGTCAAAATAAAAAAGCAGCGCTTGTAAAACCGCAAAAGCAAAAAAAACAGGATAAGCTATTTTTGCAAGAATCGGTTGCTCGAATTTCTCAGCTGCCAGATTGTCCGTTTGGTTTTGAAGTTAAAAAAATTGTAACAGATGAAAACAATTCTGAAAATTTACAAATTTTCTACCAATCGACAAATAAAGACTTGATTGATTACCGTATGATAAAAGACTCATATTCTAGTGATATGGAGCTTCTTGGCTGGAATCTTTCGTATGAATTTGGTGGGCCAGATTTAATTCTTATGTTTGTAAAGCCTTCTGGAAAAGCTTGTATGATCTCTTTAAGGTCTGGTGGAAAGTTAGTTGTTTCTATTTTAAGCAAAAAAAGGGACCTGTAAAACACAGGTCCGTCTCTTTAATTTAATTGCCCAAAGTAAATATTGGGGGACTTTTTGAGGCAATTATATTTCAATCGTAGCTTTTTAAGCCTTTGATTTAACTTCTTCTGCAAAGTTATCTATTTTAGTTTCAAGTTCGTCAACGATATTTCTTAATTCGTTAATTTTGGTTTTATGTTCAGTTGCACTTTCTGTCATACCTTTACCTTTTCTTCTAAGACTTTCTAAAGAATTAGAATGTTTTTCTATGTCTCGTTTATAAAACTTTAAATCACGTTTCATACCACGTTTTGTTTCTGATGGATTTACTTTTTCTTTATGAAAATATTGCGATTGGAAAGCTTTTCCTTCTCCAGACTTATAAGATTTTTCATGTTTTTCAGATTTTTGGCGTTTGTTCATATTTGAACATTGCTCATCATCTTCTCTGTTTCTTTTATTGCGATGTTTTACACCAGCATAAACAAGAACACCGGCAGCTGCAGCACTGGCTATTGTAACACCAGCAATACCGCCACCTGATAATGCAGCGGCAGGAACCGCAGTCATTAATGCTAAGCTGGTAAACATAACTCGTTGAAATGTTGATTTCATAGATGATGACATTGTTGATAGTTTTTTATTATTTTTCATTTTAAATCTCCTTTTTTATTTAATTAATTGTTAACCATTTGCTAAACTATTTCTTAATTCTGCTAATTGTTTATTTAAATCTTTTGACAACTCTCTATCTTTATCTTTATCTGCTCGTCTAATATCTTTTTTAAGATCTCTTATTTGACGCTCAATTGCTCTTCTGTCATTTCTTCTTTCTTGCGCATCTACTTCAGCGTCAGACTTTGGTCTAGATCCTGAAATCATTGCAGCTCCTAAAAGATTAGATCCAGCTACGATACCAGCGCCTGCGTTGTTATAGTATCCTCCGCCGTAATATCCGGGTCCATATCCCCATCCGCCATAGTATCCAGGTCCATAGCCACCCCAGTAGGGTAGTGCTTGAGAAGCTGTTAAAAGAGCGAGTACTAATAATGTTTTTTTCATAATATTCTCCATTTTTTAAATTAATTTAAGATCAATTATCCCTTTCTAGATCTATCGCTTGAAGGTCTAGAATTTTGACTTGATCTTGAATTTGCTTTACGTCTATCTTCACTGCGTCTGTCTTCGTCTCTTCTATAGTTGTTATAATGTCTGCGATTGTATCCGTAGCCATCGCCATAATAACTATCTCTGTAGCCGTATGTACGATCGTAGTAACCAGGGCCTTCGAAAACGTCGTCAACTGCTGCTACCGGAACTTCTGCAATATCTACAGCTGTATTAAATATTCCACCAAGCAGTCCAGGGCGATATTCTCTATGATCTCCCCACCATGGTACAATGTTTGTAGATGAAATAAGGGCTAGGGCAATGATTAAATTTTTAATTTTCATAATTTTTCCTTTTTATAAATATTTACAAACCCTTTATATTTTAAATGTCGCTTTCTAAGTCTTTATAAACATCTTCTAATTCAGAAGCGTCTTTTCTAAGATCTTTTCTCATAGTTCCGGTGTCGCTTGATTTGTTAACTTGTTTTGCTAAATCATCATAACGAGCTTGTAATTCTTTAAGTTGAGTTTTAGCATCCTTGTTTTTATTGTTGTTTTGGATTTCTTTTTTCAATCCATCAATTTGACTTGAAATTTGATCTAATTTTCCAGACATACCTAATTCATTCCAAGAGCTAGCTCCGTTTGTATACCAAACAGGGGGAGTGTTCCACCAAGCGCTTGAATCATTTGGTCCATAATAATTGTTGACAGTTGAATTATCCGTCCAACCACCATGGCCCCAGCCACCTAAGGCTGCAGCAGTAAAGACACCAACTCCAAGACCGACACCAAGACCTACGCCCCAGCCTCCGCCCCAGCCGCCACCACGTCCATAGCCTCCGCCATGACCGCCATGGCCGCCATGACCACCATGACCACCGCCGCCATGACTGCCGCCGCCATGACCGCCGCCGCCATGGCCACCGCCACCACGACCTCCGCCACCATGGCCACCGCCACCGCCGCGAGATACGATCATTTCGTTAGCTGAAACTAAAGTGAGTAAAAGTAATAATTTTTTCTTCATGAAAAACCTCCATTTCCCATTTTTGTTTTGCAATATTATGCCTACAGAATGACAAAAACGGTCTGCCAAAGTCAACAATTTTAAGAATTAAAACGATTTGTCTTTGGGCTTTTTGATTGGATGCTCATATTGACGTTGAGCCTTTTTGATAAAAAGTCGTAAGAAATAGTCTTTTTTGTTAAAAACGACTATTTTTCTAGGATAAAAGAGCTTTAGTTAATTTGTTTACTTTTCCAGCGCCTTGAAGCAGCACTAGATCTTCTTTTTTTAGGTAGTTTTTTAGGTGATTTATTATTTCTTGACCATCGTCTTCAAGTGGATAATAAAAAACAGCAGCGTTTGGATTTTTTAATTTAATTGCTTCAACCAGTTTCTGGCTTGAAATGTCAGCAATCGGCTGTTCGCTTGCTGGATAAATATCGGTAATTATTAATTGGTCGATATTGCTTGTTGAAAAAAGTTCTACAAACTCATTCCAGAGGTGCTTTGTTCTGGTAAATCGTTGCGGTTGAAAAATCAAGACTAAGCGATTTTTAGCTTTTTTTCGAGCAACTTGAAGTGTGTGATAGATCTCAGTCGGATGGTGTCCATAATCATCAAAAATTAACGCCTTGCTCTCGCGAGCCACTCCTTTGTAGGTAAACCTGCGATCAACCCCAGTAAACGAACTGAGCGCATCCTGGAGCGTCCCAAGTGGTATTTTTAAGATCTGCCCGATGACGACTACGGATGTTGCGTTTAAAACATTGTGAATCCCTGGCAAAGATATAGAAACAGTTCCTATGTGTTTATTTTGAAGAGAGTCGAACAGGTCAAATGTTGATTGGTCGTCTAAAAGCTTAATGTTTTGAATCTGCATATCAGCATTTTTGTGTTGTCCATAGGTAATGTATGGGGTTGTAATCTCTGGGATAATGCTTTGTATTCCTGGATCGTCAAGGCAAATAACGTTTTTTCCATAAAAAGGAATTTGTTTTAAAAACTGAAGAAATGTTTGTTTGATGTCTTCAAGGTCCTTGTAAACATCTAGGTGTTCGCGATTGATGTTGGTCACAATTGAGAATGTTTTGGGTAGTTGCAAAAAAGATCGGTCGCTTTCATCAGCCTCAGCAACGAGCAGATCGCTTTTTCCATGGCGCGCGTTGCTTTTAATAGAGTGGATGTATCCACCAACAATAATTGTAGGATCTAGCTTTGCATATAATAAAAGGTGAGATAAAAGTGATGAGGTTGTTGTTTTTCCGTGTGATCCGGCAATCGCAATTGAGTGCTTTGGTCTCATTATTTCTGCGAGCATTGTTGCTCGTAAAATAACAGGAATGTTTCGATCTTTAGCCTTTTGCATCTCAAAAGGTATAGTTCCATAATTTGTTTTTAAAACATCGGTACTGTAAACCAATGTGTCAATGCTGCTGTCAAGGCAGATATCATGTTTGTGGTGAGGAGCAATTGTGCAGCCAAGTTTGATTAAATCTTTTATCGTTTCTTGGTCCACAAGGCTATCGCATCCTGAGACGCGGTAGCCTTGTAAGATCAATATTTTTGCAATGCCGCTCATGCCAATGCCGCCAATGCCCATGAAATGAATATGCATGTTTTTGTTATACATAAAATATTTCGTGCCTTTACAGTTCTTTGTAGTTAGTTCATGGAGATATTCTACCAGGCTTAGGCAAAAAGTGGAGAAAATCTAAAGAGCTTGTTTAATTTTTAAGAGTTCAGCTTTGAGCACGTTTAGCTGTTCTTTGCATGTACAAGGCTCTTGGCTTTCTTTCACTGTTTGCGTAGGAATAACAGAGCGTGTTTTTTTCATGTTAGATAATTCTTTTTTTGCTCCAGCAAGAGTGTATTTTTTGTGGTATAAAAGATCTTTTACCGCTAAAAATGTTTGAAGGTCTTTTTCTTGGTAAAACCTTTGCCCGCCTTGAGATCTTTGTGGTTTGATTTCAAGTTCTTTTTCCCAGAACCTGATAACAAACTTTTCAATATTAAGAGATTTTGCCAGCTCACCAATTCGATACTGTCGTTTGGACATTTTCATAAAATAGCTCCTTTTTTTAACCCTTTAATTTTCTGGCTTAATCATCTGATCTTTGTTAAACTCATTTCAATAGTTTGCCATCGAATATTCTTTTTTTTACACTTTTATAAGGTATTGTCTATGAATTTTGCAGAAGTAATGCATCAAGCATTGTTTTCGGTTACTCATTTTTTTGACGGAGTTTTGTTTAATGGTTTTATAGATATTGCTTATCAGGCAGTAATGTACACCGTTATGTTCTTTGTTTTCAATGCTTTTTTTAATACATATGTTTTTAAAAATCGCGAAAATCAATGGCCTTCTTTGACAAGAATTTTTAGTACGATTTTTGGATTTATTTTATACATTATGATTTTGCGATATTTTCTCATTGGCGTGCCAGCTCAAACATCGACAGAGTCGATTACGCAAGCTCCAAAGATAACTCTTACGTCTGGGCAAACTTTTTCTGCGCCAGAGATGGAAAAAATTCAAAAGCCTTTAAACATTGATATTGATTTTGTTCAAGATGAGTGCTGTGAGCCTGTGATGACAGAGGTTAAAACGCAGCTTGGCACATATCGTTTCTCTTCTCATGGTGCTGTGCTCGAGTCTATGGAGTTTGCATGGCAAGATGATAGCAAGCAAGTAGTTATGCTTCCTGAGCATTCTGACTGTTTTCTAATTGGCCTGAGTGGACAAACTCCGATGAAATATGATTTTGTCAAAAAGTATGATCTGTGCGATTTGGAAGCTGTTGCTGTTGAATATGTAGCTCGTCATAATCATGGAACAATCCTTAAAACATTTGTGGTGCATAAAAACACATATCAAATTGATGTAAAAGTATCATTTGAAGGAAGATCAAAATCTATTGATGGTGATCAGGTTAGATTGTTTTTCTACATGCCTCTTTTGGTGGATGAATTTAAAGGGATCGTTAATTCTCCTACAAGCAGTGAAAAGATTTCCTTGCAAACCGTTTCACTTGATAAATCTGATGTATTTAAGCAATTTTGGTTTGAGCCAAAAGCCTTTGGATTCTCTCAAAAGTTTTTATCTCAAGTTTGCTTTTCAAGCTCACCAGATGCAATAATTCGTGCATATTTTAAAAAATTAGGTGATAAAAAGTATCAAGCTATTTTAGAGTCTAAAGTGTTAACTAAAGATTCTGAGCTTTCATGGTCGTTTTATATGGGGCCAAAAACAGCAGTTTGTATGAAATCGGTTGATTCTAGCCTATCTGGGCTGGTTGAGTATGGATGGTTAAATCCAATTTCAAAGCCGCTCTTTAGCTTGCTTGTTTTTCTAAAAAAAGAGTGTGGAAGTTATGGGATAGCAATTATCTTGCTTGCGATATTGTTAAAGCTCCTTCTTTTGCCATTTACCTTAAAAGGTGAAAAAAGCTTAAAACAACAAGCTGAATTTGAAAAAAAGAGAGCATATCTTCAGCAAAAGTTTAAAAATGATAAAGCTGGATTGGATCAAGCAACCGCAGAGCTTTTACAAAAACATGGCATGCCGATGCTTTCTGGTTGTTTGCCTATGCTTCTTAATATCCCTGTTTTTATTGCTTTAAATAAGGTTTTAACAAGTTCCATAGAGCTTCATGGCGCATCTTTTCTATGGATACCTGATCTTTCTGCGGCAGACCCATATTATATTTTATCTGGCTTGATGTTTATTGGAATGATATTAACTCCTGCTGTAAACCAAGGACCAAGGCAGTTGGCATCTAAATTTGGATTTGGTCTTTTGGTAAGTGCGTTTACTTCGTATCTCGCTTCAGGATTAGCTCTTTATATAGCTTTAAATACTATTTTTGGTGTTGTGCAAAGCTATGTGATTCGAAGCATTGGTTCTTTGTCTAAAAGGTTTGCGTAGTTATATTTAAGGAGAGCTGTGATTGACAAATTACCAACAATAAAAAAATTGATGAGGCACCTGCAACAGGTGCCTTTTCTTGCGTCAAAAAATATGTACAGAGTGACGTCCTACTTTTTAACTCTTGATGATGAGCGGATTAATCAATTTTGTAGGGCTCTTCAAGAGGCAAAGGCAAAAATAGTACTTTGCGAAATTTGCTTTGTTTGGCAAGAAAAAAATGAGCAGTGCTCTTTTTGTTTTGATAAAAGCAGAGACTCTTCAATAATTTGTGTGGTGGAAACATGGCATGAACTTTTGGTGATTGAGCGTACAGAGACATTTAGAGGGCTTTACCATGTCCTTGGTGGGGTTATTTCTCCTCTTGAGGGTATTGGGCCGAAAGATCTTCATATCGAAGAGTTGATTTGTCGGGTAGATGGTCGCGTAAAAGAACTTGTGTTTGCAATGAATCAAACACCAGAGGGTGAGGCAACTGTGGCATTTATTGCTCGCAAGCTGCATGGCAATCCGGTCAAAATTTCTTGTCTTGCCAAAGGAATTCCTATTGGTTCAAATTTAGAGTTCGTAGATCAGCTTACGGTTGGAAAAGCATTAACTGATCGTAAGCCTTTTTAATAGTTAAAAAAAATAAAACTTAAACAAATAGTTAAGGGTTGGATATGTTTGGAGATATGGTCAAAATTATGGCTGATGCAAGCAGCCAAGATAAATCTGAAAAGTTTAGATTGCGTAGTAAAAAATTATTAGAGCTTATAGCTCAAGAGTATCCAGAAAAAGAAGGATCAGTCTTTTTGTTTGCTCCTTTTGAAGGGGATTGTGATACTTTTTTACAAGAAAGTAATTTTTATTATTTTTCTGGTCTGTCTGAGCCTGCGGCGGTTCTTTCTTTTGATATTTATAATGGAACTAGTTTGTACATGCCAGACTTTGGCGATTTTCGCGCAAAATGGGTACATAGTATTGATGAGATCAGCAATCAAACAATATCAAGCTTTGGGATAGATCAATTAAAGCCACTTGGAGGTCGGATTGCTGGCTACAGCGTTGATCCGTATTTTTCACCTGATGACTATAAAAACATTATTGAGCTGTTTCGTGAAATGGTTGCAGCTAAAAAAACTATTTTTACGCTATATCCTGCGCATGGTAAATTAAGCGCATCGGTTAAAATGATTATTGACCGATTAAGCTTGTTTGTTCCCGGATTGCATTTGCAGATAATTGATATTTCGCCTTTAGTTGCAAAGCTTAGACGGAAAAAAGATATTTCTGAGATAGAAAATCTGTATCAAGCAGTTGAAATTACAAATGCGGCTTTTCAAGCTGCTTCGCATGTGATTGAGCCTGGGTCATCAGAGGCACAAGTTCAAGCGGCGATGGAATATATATTTACTGAAAATCATTCACGCAAGGCTTATCCAGCAATTGTTGCTGGTGGTAAAATGGCTACTGTTTTGCATTATAATACCAATAAATCAACTCTTCAAAAAGGCGATCTTGTTTTGATTGATGCAGGCGCTATGTATAATCATTATTGCGCAGACATTACAAGAGTCTTTCCTGTTTCTGGAAAGTTTGATAAGCGCCAGAGGGCTATATATGAAATCGTTCTAGAGACTCAGCAGCGAGTAGTTGAAAAGATTCGCCCAGGGATGTGGATTTGTAATCCGCAAGAACAAGAAGCTTCGTTGCAGCACATCGCTATGAATTTTTTAAAGCAAAAGGGATATGATCAATATTTTATTCATGGAATTGGGCATTATTTGGGGCTTGATGTTCACGATGTTGGTTCCAGGGCTGAGCCGTTGCAAGATGGTGATGTTATAACGGTTGAGCCAGGTATTTATATTCCTGATCAATCGATTGGTATTAGAATTGAAGATAATTATTGGGTTGTTAAAGACAGCGAACCTGTTTGCTTAAGTGAAGAAATTCCAAAGACGGTGTCTGAAATTGAGCAGATGGTAAAGCAGCGATTTGGAAAATAAGTATTGATATTGCGCAAGAATTCGTTTTCAAGTTGACCTTGATAGCGTTTTAAGGTACCCTGTAATTAATCATTTTACGTTTTCTTAAGATATAAAATTACGCAAAAATTTATTTAAAATAATCATCAAGTAAGGTTTTACGATGGATATGAACAAAGCATTTTTCCTTAGAAAAGAAGATTCAAACCCTCAATGGCGTTTAATCGATGCAAAAGGAAAAGTATTAGGCCGTTTGGCTACAGAAGTTTCAGACATTTTGCGCGGCAAAGACCAACCAGAATATACAGCGCATACAGATTGCGGTGACTATGTTGTTATAATCAATGCAGCTCACATAGTGCTTACAGGTAATAAGCTTGACGGTAAAGTATATCTTACATACAGCGGTTACCAAGGCGGTCAAAAAAGCAAAACAGCTCGTGAAATGATGGCAAAAAATCCAGCAAAAGTTATAGAGCTTGCTGTTAAAAGAATGCTTCCATCTCACTCAAAAAATCCATTAAGCCGTCAAATTTTTAAGAAATTAAAAGTTTATCCGCAAGCTGAGCATCCTCATAAAGCTCAATTTGCAGCAACCGTATAAGAATTAAAATTTCTTATAAATAGTTAAAAATTAAAAGCCCCTTGGAAAACAAGGGGCTTTTTTATTACGAATTTTTAATAAAAGTTAAATTTAATAGTTCTTTAAAAAATCAGTGAGTATAGGTCACGAACGGTGAAAACAACAAGAAGGCCAATTGCAAGTGCCCATGAACATATGCCAACAGCATGTCTCACTTTTTCTGAAAGCTCTTTTCTGGTGATTGCTTCAATGGTAAAGATCACAAATTGACCGCCATCAAAAATAGGCAGAGGGAGTAGGTTCATAAAGCCTAGATTTATGCTTATGAGTGCTAAAAAGAACAGAAGAGATTTAAATCCTTTTTGCGAGCTTTTGCTACCAATCATAACTGCTTTTAGTGGCCCGATTAGTCCATTTGTGTTTCTAGATGAAGCCATGTCTTTTAGGCCGTTTATTATTGCGCCCAGGTAAAAGTTTGTAGCTATATAAGCTTGTTGGATAGATTTTGAGAGTGATAGCGATGGCTTTGGCTCAAAAGAGACTTCTAGTTGCTTTGAAATGAAATTACTCAGTAGTGGTCCTTTTAGGGCAAGGTCTATATGTATGATTTCTCCAGATCTGTTAACAGCTGCAGGTATAGTTGCGGGAAAGGCTGTTGCGTCAATTGGTTTGTAGCTAGAAATGATTTTTCTAGCAATAGTTAAGTCATTGTTTATATTTTGATTGTCTACTGATATTAATTGGTCATTTGGATGAATGTTGCTGAGGTTTATAGAGTTTTCTTGAACCTTGGCGATTACAGTTGTGTTCGTTTCGTATGGCGCTTGCCCTGAATCAGGCATTCCAGTAAAAAACAACACTACAAATAGCAGGTATGCAAGAATAAAGTTAAACATGATCCCGCCAAGCATCATAAGCACTTTTTGGTAGTATGGGATTTGATTAAAACCTAATGATCCGTTGATGCCGCTTTCTGATGCAACTTCAACGTATCCTCCAATTGGCCCAGCTGATATACAAAAGTCAGTATCGCCTATTTTTTTCGAGTATAGAATTTTGCCAATTCCAATAGAAAAGGTTGGGGTATAGACATTAAATAGCTTACAAAAAACATAGTGTCCAAATTCATGAAACACTATTATAAAAGAGATTCCAATAAGGCTTAAAATTATTGATGAAAATTGATGCAAAATTGATTCTATCATAAGGACCCTATGCTAAAAAAGAAGTATTTTAAAAAAGAAAAGTAATATAAAATTACATTGTACCAAGCTAGCATGTTGCTTTGCACAAGTCTACGCCAAAATGTTGGACGATGCTTATCCTGAAGGGGATTTTTTAATTTTCTTGAAAAAAGTTGCAAAGAGTCTATAATTAAAATATGCAAAAAGTTTATCTGTGCGTCATATTATTAATGATAAGTCCAGTCAGCTTTGAGCGATACGTAATCTAGATAGCGACTATAACTCTACTTTGTTATAATAAGGTTCTTATATGCCTACAATTAATCAGCTTGTTCGTCTCGGCCGCAAAAAGACTGTCAACAAGACAAAAAGCGGTGCTTTGAAACAATGTCCACAGGTTCGTGGTGTGTGTACTCGTGTATTCACAACGACCCCAAAAAAACCAAACTCAGCGCTTCGAAAAGTTGCTCGTGTTAAATTGTCAAACGGAATAGAAGTTACAGCCTACATTCCTGGAGAAGGTCACAACCTGCAAGAACACTCAATGGTTCTTCTTCGTGGTGGTCGCGTTAAGGATTTGCCGGGTGTGAAATATCACATTGTGCGTGGAGCTCTTGATACAGCTGGCGTTACAGGCAGAAAACAATCTCGATCTAAGTATGGTGCAAAAAGACCTAAAGCGGCGTAAACAAAGGAATTAAAGTATGCCTAGAAAGAAAAAAAATATTATACGACGTGATGTTGGTGTAGATCCAATTTATCAGTCAGAGTTGTTACAACGCTTCATTAACATAGTTATGTGGCGTGGTAAAAAAAATGTTGCTCGCAAAATCGTTTATGTTGCGCTTGATGTTTTAGAACAAAAGTTCGGAAGCAAAGAAAAAGCGCTTTCTGCATTTCATAAATCTTATGGCAACATTATGCCTCTTATTGAAGTTCGCTCTCGACGAGTTGGTGGAAGTGTTTACCAAATTCCTCGTGAAGTTGGAGAAGCTCGTGGCCGTTCATTGGCGCTGCGTTGGCTTATTGAAGCTGCTGCAGAACGTTCAGACAAGTCTATGGGTTTACGCTTAGGCAGTGAGCTTTTAGATGCGTATGAAGAACGTGGCGGAGCATTTAAAAAGAAACTTGATGTTCATAAAATGGCAGAAGCTAATCGCGCATTTTCACATTACGCTTGGTAGGTTGTTATGAGCTATACGCTAGATAGATATAGAAATATAGGGATTGCGGCTCATATTGACGCTGGGAAGACAACGGTTACTGAACGTATTCTGTTTTATACAGGTATTTCACATAAAATCGGTGAAGTTCATGAAGGCGCAGCCATTATGGACTGGATGGAACAAGAGCAAGAGCGTGGGATTACAATTCAATCTGCGGCAACAACTTGTTTTTGGAAAAACTGTCAAATTAATATCATTGACACTCCTGGTCACGTAGATTTTACTATTGAAGTAGGTCGATCACTTCGTGTTCTTGATGGAGTGGTGAGCGTGTTCTGTGGTGTTGCTGGTGTGCAGCCTCAATCTGAGACTGTTTGGAACCAGGCAAATCGCTATGATGTTCCTGCAATCATTTTTATTAATAAATTAGATAGAATTGGTGCGGATTATTACGCAGCAATTCAGGATATAAATACAAAATTAGCAGTTGGTCGCGCAGTTGCTATGCAAATTCCTTTGGGTGAGTCAGAAGCTCTTTATGGCTTGATTGATGTGCTTACTGGAAAAATGATTCGTTTTTATAACGATGAGCGCGACATGCAAAAAGATGTTGTATTTGAAGATGCTCCTGCAGAATATGCGGATCAAATTAAATCAATGTATGCAACAATTGTTGAAAAAGCGTCTGATGCTGATGAAGTGTTGGGTGAAAAGTATTTAAATGAAGAGCCTATTACTTTGGCTGACATAAAACAGGCGATTAGAAATGGCGTTGTGAAGCGACAACTATTCCCTGCATTTTGTGGGTCGGCCTTTAAAAATAAAGGTGTTCATTTATTGCTTGATGCGGTTGTTGATTATTTACCGTCTCCTTTGGATGTTCCTGCAATTAAAGGTATTGATGTTAAGACTGAGCAAGAAGTTGTTCGGTTGTCGTCTGACAAAGAGCCGTTTTCAGCTCTTGCGTTTAAGATTATGACAGATCCTTTTGTGGGTGTGTTGACATTTACTCGTATTTATTCAGGTGTTTTAAAATCTGGATCATATGTTTACAATGCTTCAAAGCAAACCAAAGAGCGAGTAAGTAGACTTTTAAGGATGCATGCAAACAAGCGAGAAGAAATTAAAGAAGCTTCCGCTGGCGATATTGTTGCTATTGTTGGAATAAAAGAGATTAACACTGGTGATACTTTGTGTGATGAATCGCATCCAGTATTGCTTGAGTCAATTGATATTCCAATACCGGTGATTTCAACTTCTGTTGAGCCAAAAACTAAAGCAGACTATGAAAAAATGGTTATTGCTTTGAAAAAGATGAACCAAGAAGATCCTTCATTTAACTTTACGTACAATCATGAAACTGATCAAACAGAGATTGCTGGTATGGGTGAGTTGCATTTGGAAATTGTGGTTGATCGTTTGAAGCGTGAGCACAAAGTTGAAGTTGCGCAAGGTGCTTTGCGTGTTGCGTATAAAGAAACAATTCAAAAGTCATCTGATGTTGAAGGTAAATTCATTAAACAGTCGGGTGGAAAAGGTCAGTACGGTCACGTATGGTTAAAAATGGAACCATTGCCGCGCGGTACTGGTTATGAATTTGTAAATGGAGTTGTAGGTGGAACTATTCCGCGAGAATATATTCCTGCTGTTGAAAAGGGTCTAGCTGAGGCAGTAAATACTGGGATCTTGGTTGGAAGTCCAGTTGTTGATCTTAAGGTTACTGTTTATGATGGATCATATCATGATGTTGACTCATCAGAGATAGCTTTTAAAATGGCAGCAAAAATGGCTTTTCGTGAGGGTATGAGTCAGGCTTCGCCTGTTCTGTTAGAGCCAATCATGAAGGTTGAAGTTGATACTCCTGATGAATACATGGGCGATGTTATGGGTGACCTTAACGCGAGACGTGGAAAAATATTAGGGATGGAGGGCAAGGGCTCAATTCAGATTGTTAAGGCAGAAGTTCCTCTTGGAAAAATGTTTGGATACTCAACTGAGTTACGATCTATGACCAAAGGTCGAGCAAGTTATACGATGGCATTTGAGTGTTATCGTGAAGTTTCAAAAAATGTCCAAGATGAAATTGTAGCAGCGAAAAAATAATAGGTTTAATTTAGTTTAATTAATAAAGATGTGTTTCAGGAGAAATTATGGCAAAAGATACATTTGTACGTAGTAAACCGCACGTAAACGTTGGAACTATTGGTCACGTTGATCATGGTAAAACAACTTTAACAGCAGCGATTACTACTGTATTGTCAAAAACAGGTGGCGCGGTAGCAAGAAAGTTTGACGAAATTGATAATGCGCCTGAAGAAAAAGCGCGTGGTATTACGATTGCAACTTCACACGTTGAGTATGAAACAGCAAATCGTCACTATGCACACGTTGACTGTCCGGGTCACGCTGACTATGTTAAAAACATGATCACTGGTGCGGCTCAGATGGATGGAGCTATTTTAGTAGTTTCTGCGGCAGATGGACCTATGCCACAAACTCGTGAACATATTCTTTTAGCTAAAAACGTTAACGTTCCTTCATTGGTTGTTTTCTTGAATAAAGTAGACATGGTTGATGATCCAGAAATGGTTGACATGGTTGAAGAAGAAATCAGAGATTTGTTGAAAAAATATGATTTCCCTGGCGATGAAATTCCTGTAATTCGTGGTTCTGCTCTTAAAGCTTTAAATGGCGATCAAAGCGATCTTGGCGAAGCTTCAATTAAAAGATTGATGGATGCTGTTGATAGCTACATCCCAGTTCCAAAGCGTGATGTTGACAAGCCTTTCTTAATGCCTGTTGAAGGTGTTTTCTCTATTGCTGGTCGTGGTACTGTTGCAACTGGAAGAATTGAAAAAGGTATCGTTAAAATCGGTGACGCTGTTCAATTAGTTGGTTTGAATGAAAAAGCTATTGATACAACAGTTACAGGTATTGAAATGTTTAGAAAAAACCTTGATGAAGGTCGAGCTGGTGATAATGCTGGTTTGCTTCTTCGTGGTGTTAAAAAAGAAGACATTGTACGTGGAATGGTTGTTGCGAAACCTAACTCTATTAAGCCTCATAAAAAATTCAGAGGCCAGGTATATGTGTTAAGCAAAGAAGAAGGCGGACGTCACAGTTCATTCTTCAGCAACTATCGCCCGCAATTCTATTTTAGAACAACAGACGTAACTGGTGTTGTTACATTGCCTGCAGGGCGTGAAATGGTTATGCCTGGTGATAACGTGGTCTTAGACATTGAGCTTATCTCTCCAATTGCGATGGAAAAAGACTTACGATTCGCGATTAGAGAAGGTGGTAGAACTGTTGGATCAGGAATCGTTACAGAAATTATTTCGTAATAATGATTGGAAGATAGATGAAAAAGCAGAAAATTAGACTGACATTAAAATCTTACGATCATCAATTGCTTGATAAGGCAGTAAAAGAAATTGCTATGACGGCTAAAAAAACAGGAACCGACCTTGTCGGTCCTGTTCCTTTACCAAATAAAAAGCGTTGTTTTACTGTTCTACGTTCTCCGCATATTGATAAAAAATCTAGAGAGCAGTTTGAAATAATTACACACAAGCGGATTTTAGAAATGATTTCACCATCAGATCAGACAATGGCTGCATTGATGAAGCTAAATATTTCTGCTGGTGTTGATGTTGAAATTAAGTAAAACAAAGGGTTATTATGGTTAATGGTTTTTGGGGCCGCAAGGTAGGAATGACTCAGGTTTTTTCTGAAAACAATAAAGTCGTCCCAGTAACCGCTGTTGATGCTTCGGGTTGGTTTGTTTCACAAATCAAAACGCACGCAAAAGACGGATATAATGCAATTCAGGTTGCGTATGTTCGTGAAAAGCATCAAAGTGCACAGTTTCAAGAAGAATGGCTTAAACAAAAATCAAAGTATTTTCGTTGGGTTAAAGAAATTTTAGTTGATCTAGTGTCTGATGATATTTTGGCAGGACAGCCATTTGATTTTTCAAATGTTGTTCAAGCAAAAGATATTGTTAATGTCATGGGAACAACAAAAGGTTGTGGTTTTGCTGGTGTCATGCGTAGACATAAGTTTACGGGTGGTGTAGCGAGTCACGGTTCTATGTTGGGTAGAAGACCTGGAAGTATTAGCTTCATGCGTTCACAGGGTAAAGTCATTAAGGGTAAAAAAATGGCTGGACACATGGGTGTGACGCGCAAAACGGTAAGAGGTCTTGAAGTTGTACAAGTTGTACCTCAAGATAATCTTGTTCTTATTAAGGGTGCTATGGCTGGAAAACCTGGATCTTTAGTATACGTTCGTAAGAATGGGTAAACGATGAATAAGCAAGTTGATAAAAAAATGAATTCAAATGATATGAGCCAGGTAGCAAGCTCTCTTACTAAAATATCCGTTCAGGACCTAGGTCTTGTTATCGAGCATAAAGCTGAAGTCAGCTATGCGATATGGGTTCGAGCGTTAATGCAAAATTGGCGTCAGGGAACAGTTGGTTGCAAATCTCGTGGTGAAATTTCGTTTTCAAATAAAAAACCTTGGAAACAAAAAGGAACTGGCCGTGCTCGTGCAGGAAGTTCGAGATCTCCATTGTGGAGAAGCGGTGGTGTGATATTTGGTCCACAACCACGTGTTAGAAATTTAAAAGTTAATAAAAAAACAAGAAGCCAAGTTCTGTCTGCTTGCATAGCTTCTTATGCTAACAAAGGTAATTTATTTTCCTTTGATTGGGCGTTGCCAGGTGAAAAACCGTCAACGGCTTTAGCGTATAAAGCATTTGTAGGTGCAGGATTGATGGCGAAAAAAATAACATTGTTTTTGCCAAGAGAAGATTTTGTACATTGGGCATCAATGAATAACTTAATGAATGTTCAAGTATTAAGTTTTGATGATGTTAATGCTTACGAATTGTCTTTAGGTAATTGTATTGTTGTTTTGACAAAAGACGTTGGTTTGTTTAAAGATATGGTGGCAAAATGGAATTAAGTATCTACAATATTATTGTTGGGCCGATAGTTTCTAACAAAGCATATCGTTTACATCAAACATTGAAAAAAATAACACTTGAAGTGCATCCAGAAGCTAACAAATCATTGATATCGCAAGCTATGCATAAAATATTTAACGTTGAAGTTGAATCTGTGCGCGTTATTGTTCGCAAAGGGAAGCGAAAAACTTCTCGAACAAAAAACGTTAGTTTTGATAATTTGAGAAAAGTTGCAATCATCACTCTTAAAAAGGGTCATGAATTGAATCTTTTTGGTGATGCTGCTATGCCAGTTGGGCATGAAAACTCAGAGAAGCTGCAAGGCTATGCTTCTCGCTCACATGAAAACAGTTAAGGATTTTGTATGGCAATTGTTGCGAGAAAACCAAGAAATGCTTCTTTACGATTTCAAACATTCATTGATACGTCACATCTTTCAAAAGAAAAGCCTTTAAAAAGCCTTACTGTTGGATTGCGTAAAAAGGGTGGACGAAATGCTTATGGTCGAATTACGGTTCGTCATAGAGGTGGTGGAGCAGATAGAAAATATAGAATCGTTGATTTTAAACGTTCTGTACACGATGTAGAAGGAATCATTAATTCACTTGAATATGATCCAAATCGTAACGTTCATCTTGGATTAGTTTTTTATAGAAATGGTGATAAACGGTATATCTTGTTACCAGAGACCTTAAAAGAAGGTAGCTCTGTTATTTCAGGATTAACGGTTGAGCCAAAAGTTGGTAATTTTTTACCAATAAATCGTATTCCAGCTGGTTTCTTTATTCATAATATTGAAATGAGACCTGGTTCTGGTGGAAAACTTGCGCGTAGCGCAGGAACATCAGCTCAAATTATTGCAAAAGATGATAATTTTGCGACATTAAAAATGCCTTCAGGTGAAGTTCGCATGCTAAATTTAGATTGCTGGGCTACTGTTGGAGTTCTTGGAAACGCTGACTACAAGAATATTTCTTGGGGTAAAGCTGGACGAACTCGTCAACGTGGATTCCGTCCTTCTGTTCGTGGTATGGCTATGAACCCTGTTGATCACCCTCATGGTGGTGGTGAAGGTAGATCGAAATCTGGTTCTCATCCTGTTACTCCTTGGGGTAAAGGCTGTAAGGGAACAAGAACTCGTCGCAAAAAAGATGTGTTAATTATTAGAAGACGCAAATAAGGTCTTTAGAAATACGTGGAAGAAGTGAGCTATGGCTAGATCGGCAAAAAAAGGTCCTTTTGTGGATCCTTCAGTTATGAAAAAAGTCGAAAAGGTAAAAGAAAGTTCAAGACGTGAAGTTATAAAAACTTGGTCAAGAAGAAGTATGATTTTACCTGAGTTTGTTGGACTGGTATTTGCAGTGCACAATGGGAAAAAGTTTATTGAAGTATTGGTAAGTGAAAATATGGTTGGGCACCATTTAGGTGAGTTTGCTCCAACGAGAACATTTAAAATGCATAGTGGTCAACGTCAAACAAGCGCGGTTTCAAAATCGTAATAGTTGTTTTTCTTGAGTTGCTGCTGCATTTTGTTAAAATAATAGTATGATTAATAAATGGGTAAGACATGGATTTTAAAGCGTCAGCAAAATATATCAAACGATCACCGTATAAATTGCGACCGATTGTAGATGTTATTCGTGGCAAAAATGCGCAATACGCACTTGGTTGGTTAAAAGTATACGGACTTAAAAAATCGTTACCTGTAACAAAACTTCTTGAGTCTGCTATTGCAAATGCGCGTAACAAGCAAGAAGATATTGCTCCAAAAGATTTGAAAATTGAAGAGATTCGTGTTGACCAAGGACCAGCTTATAAATATTTTAAGCCGTCAGCTATGGGTCGATCTATGGTTTTGAGAAAAAGACTGAGCCATATAACTATTGTGTTGAAGCGTATAGAAGTTGAAAATAAATAAATAGATTGATAGAGAGGAAAACTTTGTGGGTCAAAAGGTTAATCCGATAGGATTTCGCGTCGGAGTCTATAGAGACTGGGATGCTCAGTGGTTTCCAAGAAGTTCGGTAAAAGGATCTTACGGAAAAGAACTCCGTGATGATTTAATAATTCGAAAATATTTAGAAAAAAATCTTAGTAAGGCTGAAGTAGCACGAATTGAAATAAAAAAAACTGGCGGAGTCGTCAAAGTAATTATTCATTCTGCTCGTCCTGGTATTGTTATTGGGAAAAAAGGTCAAGAAGTTGATATTTTAAGAAAAAATTTAGCAAAAATGCTTCAAGTTAGTGGTGTTGATATTTCTGTAGAAGAAGTAAGAACCCCTGAGCTTGATGCTGTTTTGGTAGCAAAAAGTATTGCTAGCCAACTTGAACAACGTGCTAACTTTAAAAAGCTTATGAAAAAAGCTACAACTTCTGCAATGAGAGCTGGCGCTAGAGGGATTAAAATTTGCTGTAAAGGTCGTTTGAACGGAGCAGAAATTGCTCGTGCTGAATGGTCAAGAGTTGGTTCTGTGCCTCTTCATACGCTTCGTGCTGATATTAGTTATGGTTACGCTCGTTCATACACAATGATGGGCGTTATTGGGGTAAAAGTTTGGATCTGTGTTGGCGAATACCAAACAAAATAAAACAGAAAGAATAAGCCATGTTGATGCCAAAAAAAGTAAAATTTAGAAAATCACACCGCGGAAGAATGACCGGGATCTCTAAAGGAGCTCGTACTGTAGAGTTTGGAGAATTTGGTCTAGAAGCAGTTGAGCCAGTTTGGTTGACAGCTCAGCAAATAGAATCTGTTCGCGTTACGGTTGCTCGTAGAATCAAAAAAGTTGGTAAATTCTTTTTAAGAGTTTTCCCTGATAAACCAGTCAGTAAAAAACCAATTGAAACTCGTATGGGTAAGGGTAAGGGTAACGCAGAGTTTTGGGTTGCTGTAGTAAAACGTGGACGAGTTATTTGTGAACTTGGCGATGTAGATGAAGCAACGGCAAAAGAAATCTTTAGAATGGCTTCTTATAAACTTCCTATGAAAACGAAGTTTGTGAGAAAGGAAGTTTAAATTATGCAGAAAAAAATAAAAAATGAATTAAAGCAATTGGCGCTAGAGCCATTGAAAATTCGTGCAGAAGAAATACGCAAAGAGATGTTTTTGTTGAGAATGAAAAAGTTCTCAACACCAGAAAAAAACACAGCTCTTATCAGAAGTTTACGTAGAAGCTTAGCTTGTGCGTTAACTTTAGTAAGACAAAAGGAATTACATGGAAACTAATAATAAAAAAATGTTTAGTGGCGTTGTAATATCTGACAAAATGAACAAAACAATTGTTGTTTCTTATCAAAGAGCTTTTAAGCATGAGAAGTTTCAAAAAATTGTTAGAACTGTTAAGAATTACAAAGTGCATGATCCAGAAGAGTCTGCAAAAATCGGTGATAGAGTAGAGTTTTTTGAAGGTGCTCCTAAGTCAAAAACAAAATATATGTATCTTCACCGTGTTATTAGTTAAGGTAAATTCATGATACAAAAAGAATCCTTTTTAATGGTTGCTGATAACTCTGGTGCGAAATTATTAAAATGTTTCCATCTTGTTGGTGGCACTCGCAAAAGATATGCATACATTGGTGATATCGTGAAATGTTCTGTAAAAGTAGCAATACCTCAGGGCATGGTCAAAAAAGGTGATATCGTTGATGTCATGATTGTTAGAACAAAAAAAGAGTTGCGTCGTACTGATGGCACCTACATTCGTTTTAGTGAAAACGCTGGGGTTATTTTAAAAGATGGTAAAATGTTAGGAACGAGAATCTTTGGTCCAGTCGCTAGAGAAATTCGCGCAACTGGTCAATCGAAGATTGTTTCTTCAGCTCCAGAAGTTTTGTAGGTAATAAATATGAAAAATATATTGAAAAAAAACGACAAAGTTCAGGTTATTTCTGGCAAAGATAAAGGAAAAGTCGGCGAAATTCTAGAACTTTGTAAAAAGTTTGGTAGAATTAAAGTTGAAGGCGTAAACGTTGTTACTAAGCATGTAAAAGCTCGTCGACAAGGCGAAGTTGCTGGAATACAAAAACGTGAAGCTTTTATTCATGCATCTAATGTTATGCCCGTTGATGCAATGACAGGAAAACCAGTACGTGTTAGTAAAATTAAACGGGTTTAGCAGAATACTTGCAAGGCCAGCAAAAGGAATTTAAAAAGTGAAAAGTCTCAAAAAAGCTCGATTAGAAGTCTTGTACAAAGAAAAGCTTGCTCTTGCTTTGCAAAAAGAGTTGGGTTTGGAAAATGTAATGCAAACTCCTAAGATTTCAAAAATCGTTTTGAACATAGGTGTTAAAGAAGCTGTTGCGGATAGCAAAATTTTGCAAACTGTTCAAAAAGTTTTGACGATGATTGCTGGTCAAGCTGCAGTAAAAACAATTGCAAAAAAATCTATCGCAGGTTTCAAAATTCGAGAAGGCATGCCTCTTGGAGTTATGGTAACTTTAAGAAGACAGCGTATGTACGAATTTTTAGATAAATTAATCAATTTGTCTTTACCGATGGTACGTGATTTTAGGGGTGTGACTACAAACTTTGACAACTCTGGAAATTACAATCTAGGGATAAAAGAATGGGTTATCTTTCCTGAAGTTGATTATGATACTGCAAGTAAAGTATTTGGTCTAAATATTTCAATCGAAACTAGTACAAAAGATAAAAAGCATGCATACGCTTTATTAAAGAGCTTTGGTATGCCTTTTGTGCAAGAAGGTAAATAGGTAAGATATGTCAAAAACTTCTGTCGTAGAACGCGATAAAAAACGAGACCGTCTCGTTAAAAAGTTCAGAGAAAAAAGAAACGAATTAAAAAAGATTGTGAGCAATACAAAAGTTTCTCTTGAAGATCGTTTGGCTGCTCAAGCAGCTCTAACAGACCTTCCAAGAAATTCAAGCTCAGCTCGTTTAAAGAAACGTTGTTCACAAACAGGCCGTCCTCGCGGATATATTGGCTTTTTTGGTGTTTCTCGAATTGTTTTTAGAGAGCTTGCGTCAGCAGGGCTTTTGCCTGGTGTTAAAAAAGCAAGTTGGTAAATTTGGTTACTATAAGGGATTAATGTGTCAAAAGATGTAATAGCAGATTTTTTAACGATAGTTCGAAATGGCATTGTAAGATCAAAATCTTCTGTAGAGATTGGTTATTCAAGACTTCGTTATGAGATTGCTCAAATCTTAAAAGAAGAAGGTTTTGTTGTTGATGTTTTGTTAGAAGAACAAGATGCGCAAAAAACTATTAAAATAGTCTTAAAATATGTTGATGGTGAATCAGTGATTCATGAAATCACGCGTATTAGCAAACCAAGTCGTCGTGTTTATACTGGTGTCGATAGCGTTAAGCCTGTAATTAGTGGTTTGGGTGTTAGCATCCTAACTACAAGTAAAGGTGTCATGACTGATAGAGTCGCTAGAAAACATCGTGTTGGCGGCGAGTTAATTTGTACGATTTGGTAAGAAAAGGAACTGTGTATGTCTAAAATTGGTAGAAAACCTATCAGCACTCAAGATATTGCTGTAACAATAGATGGCCAAGTTGTTTCTTATCAAGGAGCAAAAAAATCAGGTACATATGTGTTACCAGATTGCTTGCGTGTGAAGCATGAAAATGGCTTCATTAAAATAGAGCTTGCAAATGCTTTAGACAAAAAAAGCAACAATTTTTGGGGTCTTCACAGAGCTTTACTATCAAATGAATTGATGGGTTCTGTTAATGAATTTTCTGAAGATGTTGTGATTGTTGGCTTAGGTTATAAAGGTGAACTTAAAGGAGATATGATTACATTTTCTTTAGGCTACAGCCATAAAATTGATTTTAAGTTGCCTGAAAACATTGCGGTTGTTATTGACAAAACTGGCCAAAAAATAAATCTTCGTTCAACGAGTAAGTTTTTGGTTGGTGATGTTGCTCAGCGTATTTGTGCTTTAAGAAGACCTGAGCCCTACAAAGGAACTGGTGTTCGTTTGCAAAATGAAGTAATTCATAGAAAAACCGGAAAAAATTAACAAAAAGTAATTAGATAAATTGCAAAGGGCACTTAGGTGAATATTAAGAAATTACAAAAAAAACGCCAACGTAGAGCAACTCGTGTTCGAACGGCTTTAATCGCAAAATCAGGACGACCAAGAGTCTCTGTTTTTAGAAGTCTTAATCATATTTATGCACAGTTGATTGATGATAGCCAGCAAATAACTATTGTTGCGTCATCATCGAAAGCATTAGATTTGAAATCTAAAACAGAAAAACTTGATAAAAAAGCTATAGCAAAAGCTGTAGGAATAGATCTTGCTCGCAAAGCATTACAAGCAAATGTTGATGTTGCATGTTTTGACAGAGGAAGCTATTTGTATCACGGTCGCGTTCAATCTTTGGCTGATGGCCTGAGAGAAGGCGGATTAAAAATATAACATTTAAACGTTGGTATTAAATTATGAGTAAAAAACAGATCCAGGAAGAAACGAGCTCGTTTGACAAAGCAGTGAGCGTACGACGTGTTACCAAAGTTACTAAAGGTGGTAAGCGTTTTGCATTCTCAGCATTTGTTGTATCAGGTGATCAAAACGGTAACGTTGGAATCGCACTTGGTAAGGGTAAAGATGTGTCTGCTGCTATTGCTAAAGCAACAGTAAGAGCACACAAACAACGCATTACAATTCCTATGCGTAACACAACTGTTCCATACAATGTCGAAGGATATCATGGAGCATGTAAAGTAGTTATTCGATCAGCCTCTAAAGGGACTGGAATTATTGCTGGTGGAGCGGTTCGTGCAGTAATGGAAGCTCTTGGAATTAAAGATATTTTGACAAAAGCTATTGGCTCGTCAAATAACATTAACGTTGTGAAAGCAACATTAAACGCATTGTCAAAGCTTCGATCTGTAAAGCATATTGCTAGATTAAGAGGCAAAACAATACAGGAAATAACAGGAAAACAAGATGTTGCAGCTTAATAATTTAGTAAAATTAACAGAAAAAAGAAAACGTGTTGGTCGCGGCGGTTGTCGTGGTGGAACTTCAGGAAAAGGGCATAAGGGTCAAAAGGCTCGTTCAGGCGGTAGTGTTTCTGCTCGCTTTGAGGGTGGTCAAATGCCTTTATCTCGTCGTTTGCCAAAACGAGGATTTAGCAACCACATGTTTAAGCAAGAATTTGAATTAGTAACCCTTGGTCAACTTAATAATCTTTTTGAAGATGGACAAACGGTAACTAAATTAATGTTGCTTGAGGCTGGATGTGTTAAAAAAGGACTGTTGGTAAAAATCTTAGCAACAGGTGTTTTAGAAAAAAATATAACTGTTGAAGTTGACGCATGTAGTAAGTCTGCTAAAGAAGCTGTAGAGCGCGTAGGCGGTGCTGTCAAACTCGTTTAGGAGTAGTAAAGACGTGGTTTTATTAAAAAGTTTTCGAAATATTTTTCTAATTTCTGAACTTCGCAAGAAGATAGCTTTTACATTAGGAGTTTTGATTGTTTTCCGTTTGGGTGCTTATATACCTGTAATTGGAGTTAACGTTCAAAAGCTTGCTGAATATATGGGGCAAAAATCAGGAATTGGTGGATTATTAAGTTATTTTGATATTTTTTCTGGTGGGTCGTTACAGGCTTGTACAGTGTTTGCATTGGGCATCGGGCCCTACATTAGTGCTTCGATCATGATGCAAATATTAGGAATGACTGTTCCATCATTAGAGCAATTGCTTAAAGATGGTGAGTATGGTCGTAAAATTATCAATCAATACACTCGATATTTGGCTCTTGGACTTGCTGTGTTGCAAAGCGTTGGCTTTGCTACATTGCTAGAACATCAAGGATTGGTACTTGTTCCAGGATGGTCATTTCGAATTCTTTTTGTAATGACATTGACTGCAGGAGCAATGATAGCTATGTGGCTAGGTGATCAAATTTCATTACATGGAATTGGTAACGGAAGCTCAATGCTTATTTTTGCTGGGATCGTATCTCATTATCCAAATATGATACTTAGATTGGTTCATGAGGTGCAAGAAGGAAGTGTAAATATTATTCTTGCTTTAATGGTTCTTGTAGTCTTTTTATTTATTACCGCTTCTATCATTTTCTTAGAAAAAGGTGAGCGTAAGGTTCCTGTGCAGTATGCACGCAGAATAGTTGGAAATCGCGTTTATAGCGGTCAAAGTAGTTATATTCCATTCAAAATTAATAGCGCTGGAATTATGCCTGTTATTTTTGCTGGAGCTGTTTTGAAATTCCCATTGTTTTTAGCTGGTATGCTTGCACCATATTTTCCGATAGTAAACACGGTAGTTCAAGCTTTTAATAGCGGACCGCTGTTTTTAGTTTCGGAATTTTTATTGATTATTTTGTTTTCATTTTTATATTCAGCCCTTGCTATTAATCCAGTTGAGTTGGCTGAAAATATTCGAAAAAATGGCGGGTTTGTTCCTGGGATGCGTCCTGGTAAGCAAACAGTACAATATTTTGAATATTTATTGAATAGAATCGGACTCGTTGGAGCAATTTATTTAGGATTGCTTGCAGTATTTCCAGCGATCTTACAAAAACTATTTGGTATTCCATTCTACGAGTCTGGAACATCAATGTTGATTGTTGTTGGTGTCGCATTAGAATTTTCAAGCCAGGTCGAATCATATTTGATTGAACGTCGCTACGAAGGATTTTTGTCAGGGGGCAGAATGAAACGTGGGGGTGTTCGTTGAGCAAAAACAAAATATTTTTGTTTTTTGGTCCTCCTGGTTCTGGCAAAGGATCGCTTTCCTCTATGTGTGTAGAGCATTTTGGATGGAAGCATGTTTCAACTGGAGATTTATGCAGGGAACATATTGCGCAAGGTTCTGAGATCGGAAAACAAATTAAGTTCGCAACTGAGCATGGTTTGTTTGTTTCTGATGAAGTTGTTGCTGATATGTTGGCACAGTGGATGATTATGCAAAAAGAATTATCGCAAGATATTATTCTTGATGGTTATCCTCGAACAAAAAAGCAGGCTGATATTTTAGATGCTTTGATGCATAAGTATTTGCCAGAATTTGAATTGATTTTAGTTAAGTTGAATATAGATTCAGAGCTTTTGACTGATCGTATTGTAAATCGAGTGCTATGTTCAAATAAAGAATGTGGACAGATTTACTCTACGTCGTCAATTTCAAAATCTAGACCAAGAGTTGAAATGAAATGTGATAAATGTGAATCATTACTGGTTAAAAGATCAGATGATACATTAGAATCATTGAAATTACGACTACAGGCGTATTATCAACATGAGCAAGATGTTCTTGATTTTTATATTGATAAAGGCATGAAGATTGAAATGCTTAATGGTAATCAATCGGTACAAAATGTTTTTGAAGATTTTAAAAAGATAGTGCGCCAATAATATGATTATTAAAAGTAAACAAGCCCTAGAAAAGATGAGGACTGCGGGTAAATTACTCGCCGATATCTTTGAAAAAATTAGTCCAATCGTACGTGAAGGCGTATCTACAGCATTTATTGATGCTTGGATTGAGGAAGAATTACAAAAGCGGCAGCTTGTTTCTCAATCAAAAGGTTATAAGGGATACAGGCATGTGAGCTGTATTTCTGTAAATGATGTGGTAGTGCATGGGATACCAAGCGAAAAAGTTATTTTACAAAAAGGTGATCTTGTAAAAGTTGATGTTTGTGCTGCTTGGCAACTTTATTGTGCGGATATGGCTAGATCTTATGTGGTTGGATTTGAGCAAAACGAGCATGAAAATCATTTGATATTGATTGCTCAGCAAGCTTTAGATAAAGGAATAGCTCAGGCTGCTCCGGGTAAAAGGTTGTATGATATTTCTGCAGCTGTTCAAGAGCATGTTGAGCGTTATAAATATGGAGTTGTGCGAGATTTTGCAGGTCATGGAATTGGCAGACACATGCATGAAGAGCCTGATGTGCCTAATTTTGGAACTGCAGGAACTGGGATGAGATTGCAAGTTGGAATGACATTTGCAATTGAGCCTATGATTACTCAAGGTTCATATGAAGTGTATGTTGATCGAGATGGCTGGACTGTTAGAACAAAGGATAAATCTTTGGCTGTACATGTAGAAGATACTGTGCTTGTCGGGGAAAATGGTCCTGAAATTCTAACAAGGCTAATACAATAAGCGGTACAAGGATATAAGGTTTGTATGAAACAAAAAGATGATGTTGTCCGGATTGATGGGATTGTAAAAGAAACATTGCCCAATGCGATGTTTAAGATTGAAGTAGAGGGAGGGCACATGATATTAGGACATGTGTCAGGTAAAATGCGAATGAATTTCATTCGAATATTGCCTGGAGATAAGGTTGTTTTGGAGCTTTCTCCTTACGATTTGACTCGTGGAAGAATTGTACGAAGAAATAAATAGTTAAATTAATTTTTTTTTGAAAGAAAGCTGTTATAATGAAAGTAAGAACATCTGTAAAAGTAATGTGTGGCGATTGTCGAATTATTCGACGAGAACGCGTGGTAAGAATAATTTGTAAAAAAAACCCGAAGCATAAACAACGTCAAGGATAAGGGTCATATATATGGCAAGAATTTCTGGAGTTAATTTACCTCCTCGAAAAAGAGTAGAGTATGGGCTTACTTATGTGTACGGCATAGGTTTAAAATCATCACAAGATATTTTAACAGCCCTTAGTATTGATTATAATACACGTGTAAAAGATCTTTCTGATCAAGAAGTCTTTGCGATTCAAAAAAAAGTTACTGACGAATACACAACAGAAGGTGATTTGCGCAAAGAAGTTCTTATGAGTATCAAAAGACTTCAAGAAATTGGTTCGTATCGTGGATTAAGACATAAAAAAGGTCTTCCTTCTCGTGGTCAGCGTACAAAAACAAACGCACGAACAAGAAAAGGTCCACGTAGAGCAGGATCTGCAGTCGCAATGAAGAAAAAAATAGCAAAAAAATAAGATCTGTTGATTAGGTAAGATAAATTATGGCGTTTAACAAAAAAGTAAAAAAAACGAAGCGACAATTGTCTGCGGCAGTAGCCCATGTTAAGTCTTCATTTAACAACACAATGGTAACAATTACTACGCTTGAAGGCGATGTGGTTTTGTCAAGCAGTGCTGGAAAATTAGGGTTTAAGGGATCTCGTAAAGGTACACCTTTTGCAGCTTCTCAAATAGCAAATGCTCTTTCAAAAGACATGCAGGGTATGGGTATTAAAACCGTAGAAATTAACTTGCAAGGACCTGGAGCTGGTCGTGATTCAGTTGTGCGAGCTTTCCAAAGTTCTGGATTACACGTTTCGACTTTGCGAGACGTAACTCCATTGCCTCACAATGGAACTCGTCCTCCTAAAAAACGTCGTGTATAAAAGATTAAAATTCAAGAACAGGTTAGAATGATATGGTAAATAAACCAAATACAAAATCAAATTCAAATTCAAGCTCAAAATCAAGAGATCCAAAGTCTTCTGATTCTGGACAAGGCGAACAAAATTCTAAAAAAAGCTTTAAAAGAGTTTCAGAATATGGTCGCCAGCTTCAAGAAAAACAAAAAGTAAAACAAATGTACGGGATGCGCGAAAAGCAATTTAAGCGTTTCTTTAAAGAAGCTACTGATATGGAAGGTGTTCCTGGAGAAAACCTTTTAATCTTATTAGAGCGTCGTTTGGATAGTGTTGTTTACAGATTAAAAATGGCAATTTCTTGCAGCCAAGCTCGTCAAATGATTGTTCATGGACATGTTTTAGTAAATGGCGTTAGAGTCACTAAACCATCATACATAGTATCAATTGGCGATGTTGTTGGGTTGCATTCATCTGTTGCAAGCAAAACAGAATTCCTAGCAACAGTTGTTGATAAACGTATGAATATTGCAATTAAAGTTCCTGAGTGGCTAGAGCTTGTTAAGCAAAGCAGAACAGGAAACGTTCTTCGTTATCCAACTAGAAATGATATACAATTCCCTGTCGAAGAACATTTGATTGTTGCGTTGTATTCAAAATAAAAAAGAGAAAGCTAGTTGAATGAGAAACCGAGTTTGTATATGTCAGTTTTGATTAGGGAATAATATGTCGAAATCAACGTATAAGCCACTTACTATGCCTACATTGGGTTGGGAAAAGAAGTCTATGACCCAAACTTTTGGGAAGTTAACTGCTCAGCCATTGGAATCAGGTTTTGGTATTACTTTAGGTAATGCACTACGCCGTTCATTGCTAGGGGCAATTGAAGGCTCAGCTGTAACCTCAGTTATTATTAAAGGTGTTAATAATGAATTTTCATCATTGCCTGGCATTGTTGAAGATATCATGCAAATTGTTTTAAACATTAAACAAATTGTTATCAAGAACAAAGAAAACAAACCAGGATCAATGAAATTGGTTATTTCAGGCAAAGAAAAAAATGTAGCTACGGTTGCAGATATTGTCTGTGATGAACACCTTGAACTGGTAAATAAAGATCTTGTTATTGCTACTCTTGCAAAAGATGGACAACTTGATATTGAATTCTTTGTTGAGTCTGGTCGCGGTTATCAATTGGCTCAATGGCCTATTGGTACAGCACTTGCAGAGCATGGTCGTATGTACCTTGATGCAATGTTTTCTCCTGTTCGCAACGTTGCGTTGTTTGTTGAAAAAACACGTGTTGGAAAAGAGATTGATTATGATAAATTAACTCTTGAAATAACAACAAATGGTGCAGAAAATCCGGTTGATGTATTAAATTATGCAGTATCGGTTTTAAGAACACAGCTTGAAAATTTCTTAGTTGATACAGAAATTCCATTTAATGATATTTCTTCATCTAATGAAGAAGAATCTTCATATCAAAGTGAAGAAGTTGAAGATAATGGATTTAAAGATATTCCTGTTGAAGCTTTGTTTAAATCTATTGATGAATTGGAATTATCAGCTCGAGCTCATAATTGCTTAGCAAATGCAAATATCGCTCGTGTTCTTGATTTGGTAAACGTTTCTGAAGATGAAAGTTTACGGATTAAAAATTTCGGAAGAAAATCTTTAGATGAAGTAAAAGACGTTTTAAGATCTTTGGGTCTACGTTTTGGTATGGAAATTAAAGAAGAAGTTGCTTTAAAAGCATTAAAGCGAAAAACTGGAAATAAATAATCATCTTTGTTTTGGTAAGGAAAAGGTCCCATGAGACATTTAAGTAGCAAAAAGAAATTGAACATGAAGTCTTCCTATCGGAAGGCTTATTTGAGAAACCAAGTAATTAATTTAATTAATTATGGTCACATAACAGTATCTCTTGAAGGTGCAAAAGAAATACGTCGTTTGGCTGAAAAAATGGTCACTTTGGCAGCAAAAGGTAATGATTTTAATGCGCGTCGTCGTGCAAAACAAATTTTACCATACAGCGAAGTAGCTCTTGAAAAATTATTTAAAGAACTTGCGCCACAGTATGTAACTCGCCCAGGCGGTTACACCCGTATTCTACGCCTTGGACGTCGTCCAAGTGATTCAGCGAATATGGCACGTTTGCAATGGGTTTAAATGCTCGAGCAAACTAACTTTGAAATTATAGTACAAATTCAACAAGCGCTCGATGAAATACAGCCTTATATAGAATCGCACGGCGGGCGCGTTGAGTTGGTAGAATTTAAAGATTCTATCCTTTTTATCAAATTTTATGGGACATGTGTACAATGTCCCCTTTCTTTTTATACACTTACATATGGCATAGAAAAACAGCTTAAAGAAAAAATACCAACTATTTTACGAGTAGAAGCTGTAGAATAGGAAGTATTTAGAATTGCAAAGTTTCTTTATTTTGTTTTGTGCACATCGATAAACTTCCTTTTTAACTCCTTGGCTTGATCAATCCATTTTATTAAATTTTCTCTTGGGATTATTGTTTTGACGGTTGGTTTATAATCTTTCATAAACTTTTTATATGTTATAAAATCTGGATTAGATTTTTTTGTTTCACCATGCCAAGGATAAAAAGGAGTGATTTCAAAGACTATGTTTCCATTTTTATCATTGTACATCCAGCTATTAAAGTATGGTCTAGTTTGTTTATGATCATTACTCCAGCAATGATATTTGAAATGATTGTTTGATTTTTGTAACCCTTTAGAAAATTGATTAATTTCAAGTCCTAAGTCTTGTTTAATGCTGCTTTCTAGCATAATTTTTCCTTTGATTAATTTTTGAATATATCCAGATTTTATAATAAAATAGCAAAAGCTAGATATTTCTTCATATCCAAATCGTATGATTATATTTTTTTCTTCATTTACATAATCGATGTCGCAATGAGCACAAACCTCGCAATCATCTTTGCCGATAGGCTCAGGATTTATTTTTAAATACTTAGTATCAGAGATTATGAACTTTGTTATATCCATTATTTTATTTTTACTTTGACGACTCTCTTTTCTTAATTAATTACAGCAATCATTGCATAGTTGGTCATATGTTTTTGCTTGGTTTTTCCTTTTGTGGTGTCTCGAATGAATCCAGCATTGTATAAAGCGTTTTTAGCGGCCCGATCTAAATCTTGGAATTTTTCTATGATATATCCATGATATTTATTTGGACAATGTTCATTAAACCTCACAAACTTGCCATTTTCAATGCCAACTCTGTAATTTTTGTTTGGCACTCTTATTGATTCATTAAGTGCTTTTTGTCCATCGCGAGGTGGCTTGCCAATATTGCCTTTAGAGTTTTGATGATGTTTTGGATTATTTTCATATATTCCATGTGGACACAATAATTGTATATTTTTGTCTTTCTTGGGATCTTTCTTAGGGTCTTTTTTTGGACCGCCTCCACCACCGCCGCCACCACTACTTTTTTTATCTTTCAAGGCGCCTTTTATTTT